>NZ_JBFBDO010000082.1:0-38635 GCF_040683335.1 Kitasatospora sp. NPDC093806 | reverse complement strand
CGGCCGCTCCCCAAGCGGCCGCCGGGGTGGGCTCGGTGGGGCCGGTCGGCGTCAGTGGAACCGCGCGGCGTCAGCGGAACCGTGCGGCGTCGGCGGAACCGCTCGGCCTCAGTGGAACTGCTCGGCCTCGGTGGAGCCGGTCAGGGCGAGCGTCTCGGCGTTCGGGTTGAGCGCGGTGGAGACCAGGTCGAAGTAGCCGGTGCCGACCTCGCGCTGGTGCCGCACGGCGGTGTAGCCGTCCGGCACCGCGGCGAACTCGGCCTCCTGGAGGTCGACGTAGGCGGTCATGCCGTGCTCGGCGTAGCCGCGGGCGAGCTGGAACATCGAGTGGTTGAGCGCGTGGAAGCCGGCCAGGGTGATGAACTGGAAGCGGTACCCCATGGCGGCCAACTCGCGCTGGAACTTGGCGATCTGGTCGTCGTCCAGCGCCGCCTTCCAGTTGAAGGACGGCGAGCAGTTGTAGGCGAGCAGCTGGTCCGGGTACTCGGCCTTGACCGCCTCGGCGAACTCCCTTGCCTGGGCGAGGTCCGGGGTGCCGGTCTCCACCCAGAGCAGGTCGGCGTACGGGGCGAAGGCCAGCCCGCGGGAGATCACCGGGGCCATGCCGGGCTCGACCCGGTGGAAGCCCTCGGCGGTGCGCTCGCCGGTGCAGAACCGGGCGTCCCGCTCGTCGACGTCGGCGGTCAGCAGGTTGGCGGCGAGGGCGTCGGTGCGGGCGACGATCAGGGTCGGCACATCGGCGATGTCGGCGGCCAGGCGGGCCGAGTTGAGGGTGCGGATGTGCTGGGAGGTGGGGACGAGCACCTTGCCGCCGAGGTGGCCGCACTTCTTCTCGGAGGCCAGCTGGTCCTCGTAGTGGATCCCCGCCGCGCCCGCCGCGATCATCGCCTTGGTGAGCTCGAAGGCGTTCAGCGGCCCGCCGAAGCCGGCCTCGGCGTCGGCCACGATCGGCACCAGCCAGTCCGGGCCGTCGTTGCCCTCGGCGGCGTCGATCCCGTCCGCGCGCAGCAGCGCGTTGTTGATCCGGCGCACCACCTGCGGCACCGAGTTCGCGGGGTAGAGGCTCTGGTCCGGGTAGGTCTGGCCGGCCTGGTTGGCGTCGGCGGCGACCTGCCAGCCCGACAGGTAGACGGCCTGCAGCCCGGCCTTGACCATCTGCACGGCCTGACCGCCGGTCAGGGCGCCCAGCGCGTGGACGTAGTCCCGCTCGTGCAGCTGCCGCCACAGGCGCTCGGCCCCACGCCGGGCCAGCGTGTGCTCCTCGCGGACGGTGCCCGACAGCCGGACGACGTCGGCGGCCGTGTACGTCCGCTCGATGCCCGCCCAGCGCGGGTCGGACGCCCACCGGGCGGTCAGCTCCGCCGCCTGCTGCTCCTGCTGCTGCCGTACCGACTGGGTCACCGACTGGGTCATGGATCTGCTCCCGAGATTGCTCGTTGCGAAGGATGTGAGGACGGTCACCTGGCACGTGGACAAGCGGCCGGGACTCCCGGAAGGGAGGGCCTTCGTGGGTGCGCCGACCGGCTACGGCAACGACTCTGGCAGCCCCGGAGCACGCCGTCACCGCTGGCGGGAAGCCAACATTTGCGAAGCGCGTCCTGCCAATCGGCGAAGCTTGCGAAGGCCTCCGTGCCCCGTCCGCGGCTATGCTGCCGGGCAATGGGTGGGCCGGGAGTGAGGGGGGAGCCGGGTGGGGAGGACCTTTGCCGGTGCGCGGTTGCGGCGGCTGCGGGAGGACCGGGGGCTCAGTCAGGCCGCCCTGGCCCGGCTGATCGAGCTGTCGCCCAGCTACCTCAACCAGTTGGAGCACGACGCCCGCCCGCTCACCGTCCCGGTGCTGCTGCGGCTCACCGAGGCGTTCGGGGTTGACGCCGGCTACTTCGCGCCGCCCGACACGGCCCGGCTCACCGCGGACCTGCGCGACTCGCTCGGCGAGGAACTCGCCGCCGGGCGGCTGAGCGCGGGTGACCTGGAGGACGTGGCCGCCCGGCTGCCGGCCGTCGCCCGGGTGCTGGCGGACCTGGGGCGCGGTCGCCGGGCGGCCGCCGAGCAGCTCTCCCTCCTGGCGGGGGACCGCGGCCCGGGCGCCGACACCGCCCGCTCGCCGCACGAGCAGGTCCGGGAGTTCTTCTACCGCCGCCGGAACTATGTCCATGAACTCGATCTCGCCGCAGAGGAGTTGGCGGGCGAGATCGGCCTGCGGCGGGGCGGGGTCCGGGCGGTGCTCGCCGAACGGCTGGCGTCCGCGCACCGGGTCCGGCTGGCCGGCGGAGGGGAGCACCTCCACGCCTACGACCCGGCGACCCGGGTGCTTCGGCTGTCGGACCGGCTCCGTCCGGGGCAGCAGGCGTTCCGGATGGCCACCCAACTCGCCCACCTGGAACAGGACGCGCTGCTCGCCGGGCTCGCCGCCGAGGTCGGCCCCGAAGGCTCGGCGGCCTGGGCGCTGACCCGGATCGGACTGGCCAACCACTTCGCCGCCGCCCTGGTGTTGCCCTACCGCGTCTTCCACGCCGAGGCGGAGTCCGCGCGCTACGACATCGAGCACCTCGCCGACCACTTCGGCCTGGGCTACGAGACCGTCTGCCACCGCCTCAGCACCCTCCAGCGGCCCGGCCTGCGCGGGGTGCCGTTCTCCTTCGTCCGGGTCGACCGCGCCGGGAACGTCTCCAAGCGGCAGTCCGCCACGGACTTCCACTTCTCCCGCACCGGCGGCACCTGCCCGCTCTGGAACGTCTACGAGACCTTCGCCGCCCCCGGCCGGGTCCACGTCCAGGTCGCCGCCATGCCCGACGGCCGGCGCTACCTCTGGACCGCCCGGGCCGTCACCCGCTCACCCGGCGGCTGGGGCCGGCCCGGCAAGACCTTCGCCGTCGGCCTCGGGTGCGAGATCCGGCACGCCCATCGCCTGGTGTACTCGGCCGGCCTCGACCTCGCCGACCTGGCGGCGGCCACCCCGATCGGCCTGGGCTGCAAGGTGTGTGAGCGGGACGCCTGCCCCCAGCGTTCCGCGCCCGCCATCGGCGTCCCCCTCGTCGTCGACGAGCACACCAGTACCTTCGTCCCGTACCCCGGAGGTGGCGCCGGAGCGTCGGCCCGGACGGCCGAGGGCTGAGCCCCGCTACCCTGGCGGCTCCGCTCCCGTCCCGGGTCGGCGTCGGGCCAGGTGGACGACGATGTCGGCGGCGATCGCGACCGTCCCGGGCAGGGCCCGCTCGATCACCTCGAAGGCCCGCCGACGCGTCGCCGGCGGCAGCTGGCGGTACGCCGAGACCGTCGACAGATAGCCCAGGTAGTCGGCGGCGCTCGCGGTCCAGCGCCGCTCCACAACGGCCTGCCGGACGTCGTGGAACAGCGGGGAGCGCTCCAGCTCCGTGCCCGGCCACTGCATCGCCGCCGCCGGGGCGGTCCCGTCGGGGGACGGCACCCCGTCGCTCTCCAGGAACGGCGCGCGTGCCGCGCGCACGGCCTCCTCGACCGCCGGGTCGGCCGGTCCGACCGGCCCGCCGAAGCAGGCGAACACCCCCTCCGGCTCCAGCAGCCCGGCCACCCGCGACCACCGGCCGTCCGGGCGGGTCCAGTGCAGGGAAGCCGCCGCGTAGACCAATCCGTAGCTCCCGACGGGCCGCAGCTCCTCGAACGCGGCCTGCTGGGTGGTCACGTCGGCGGGCGCGGTCCGCTCCAGTACGGCCAGCATGGCGGCGTCGGGCTCCGTCGCCGTGACCGCGATGCCGCGCCCGGCGAACAGGCGGGTGGCCTTGCCCGTCCCCGCGCCGATCTCCAGGGCGGTCCGGACCGGCCGACCCGCGTACGCCTCCACCAGCCGCGCGAGCTCCTCGGGGTAGCCGGGCCGGAACCTCTCGTAGGCTTCCGCGATCTCACCGAAGCTCAGTGCGCGAGCAGACATGCCGAGCATCCTGGCACGACCGCGCCGGGCGCGGCGTGCGGCCGTCGGCGCGCGGGGCCGCGCGTCGAACGGCCCCGTCGGCCGGTACCCGTCCGCCGGCGTGGGGCCGGGGACGGACGACGCCGACGGACGCGGGTGGTGCGGCGGGGTCAGGCCAGTTCCAGGACCCACAGGTCGGGCGTGGTGCCGAGGATGATCTGACTGCCGTTGCTGTCGAAGTTCTCGGCGTGGAACCACTTGCCGGAGCTCACGCCCTGGAGCGCGACGTAGTTGGTGTTGGGCACGGTCACCAACCTGAACTTCTGCTCGTCGGGCACGTTGTTCGCGTCGCAGCCGACCGTGACCAGCCAGGCCCCGATGGGGCCGTTGCGGTCGACCCCCATGCACCACTGGCGCCAGGCGTCGCGGAAGACCACCTGCTCGGTGCCGTCGGACTGGCGCTTGCGGCAGAGTTTCCACTTCTGATTGGACGCGCCGCTCCACTGGTACTGGATGACCGACCCGTGGTTCCAGGAGGACTGGGCGACGGTCATGGCCAGCTCGTTGAACATGGGGCGGTTGGCGGCCTTGATGCGGTAGTAGATCGGGTCGCAGACGTAGTCGCTCTCCCGGTCCTGGGCCGTGGCGGTCGGGGCCGAGGCGAGCATCAGGGCGCCGAGGACCGCGGTGGTGCCGAGCGCGGTCAGGCGGCGGAGTGATCGGGACATGGTGAACTCTCCTTCACAGCTGAGGAGTCGGGGAGGTGTGCGCGGGCGGCCGGAGGGCGTCGAGCCCGGTCGTCAGCAGCCGAGCCGCTGCCGGGCGGCGTTGCGGAGGGTCCCGGCCGGCTCCGGGGAGGCGCACGACACGGTGCCCTCCTCGGGGTACTCGAAGGTGGTGTAGGTGCCCTTGCCGTTCGGGGTCGTGTTCACCCAGAAGCCGATGCTTCCGGCACGGGCGCAGGTGTACTCCACCCACTCGCCGGAGACCTTCCGGGTGCCGCGGTAGAGGCCGTAGTAGCCGGGCTTGTTGAGGTTCCAGGTGGTCGACGCGGTGGTGGTCGTGGTGGACGAGGTGGTCGTCTGCACGGAGAAGCCGACGGTGGCGGACACCTTGAAGAACAGGAAGCTGGCGGAGGCCGAGATCTGAGTGTTCCGGTTGACCGTGGTGGTGACGGTGTCGACACGGGTCAGGACCTGGGTGCGCTGGCCGGTGGTGCCGTCGGTGACGTTGACCGCCGAGAAGTCGGTGACGACGGGATCGATCTGGGTGCTGAGGACGTCGTGCCAGACGCTGTCCACGGCCGGATTGCAGGTGCCGCTCGGCGGCCCCGCCAGGGGCGTCGCGGCGGCCGCGCCGGTGGCGTTCGCCAGGCCGAGCGAGGCGACGGCGGTCAGCAGGACGGCGGTCGACGCCACCGCCCGGCGCAGGGTGTGCTGACGGGGGGTGCGGTTCGGCGGGTTCATGGGGGCTCCCTCTCTGGAACGGAGTCGGCCGGTGCGGTGCCCGTCGAGGTGCGGGGCGGGTGTGGTCCGGCTCGGAGAGAACCCTGCCTCGGCCCGTCATGATCCCGGCACGATCGGGTCACGTTGTGCGCACGGTGGAGTCCCCGCCGGCCGCGCCGCTCCGGCCCGTCGCTCCCCGGGTGGGGTCAGTTCCCGCTCTGCGACCTGGCCCGGTAGGTGCGCTTCTTGGCGAGGGCGCCGCAGGTCTTCATCGAGCACCAACGGCGGGCGCCCGCGCGGGAGGTGTCGACGAACGGCGTGCCGCACGCGGGGTTCCCGCAGATGCGGACGCGGGTGCGGTGGTCCGACCGGCAGAGCTCGATCAGATCCCGGGCGACCATGGAGAGCACCGCCGCGATCCCGTCCCCGTGCCAGTGCACCGAGGCCGCGTCGGCCGAGAGTTCGGGGACGGACGTGGGCTCGGCGGCCGCGCGGTTGATCAGCGCGATGTCCTCGGGGGCGGGCGCGGCTTCCGCCGCGAGGGCCCGGCCGGTCCGCTGGACGGCCTCGCGCAGTCTCCTGGCGAGACCCAGATCGGCCTCGGTGCAGGCCGGCGCCGCCGCGGTGCAGCCGCTCTGCACGCTCCAGCGGCCCAGGTCCTCGGGCCGGGCCAGCCGTTCGAAGGGCGTGTCCGTGCCGCGATCGGCCAGGGTGCCGGCGAAGGCGAAGCAGAGTCGCGCGTCGTCGAAGCGGAAGTCGGCCTTGGCGCGCTGGCGCCCTTCGCGTCGACCGTCCTTGTAGTCCATGTCCACCACTCTATGCGGTTGACATCGCGCCGGACAAGCGCCTAGCTTTCGAGTCCACCGGTTGAACCGGTGGACTTTCGAGCATCTTTCCCGCACCCCGAGCCACCATCCCGAGCCACCATCCCGAGCCACAAGGAGGCCGCGTCCATGCGCGCCGCAGTCATCGAGGAACTCAACAAGCCGCTCGTCGTCCGCGACGTGCCCGATCCCGTCTGCCCGCCGGACGGCGCGATCCTGCGCGTCGGCGCGAACGGGATCTGCCGCACCGACTGGGCCCTGTGGGCCGGGAACTTCTGGACCGGCGGGCCGAGCGTCAAGCCCCCGTTCGTCCTCGGCCACGAGTTCGCCGGCACCGTCGTCGAGGTCGGCCGGGAGGTGCGGGACTGGCGGGAGGGCGACCGCGTCATCTTCCCGATGAACCCCGGCGAGGGCTCCTGCGAGATGTGCCGCAGCGGCAACCAGCAGGTGTGCGAGCACGTGGACGCGCTGGTGCCCGGGGTGTCCTACTGAAGCGCCTTCGCCGAGTACGTCATGGTCCGCTTCGCCGATGTCAACCTGGTCCGGGTGCCGGAGTCGGTCGGCTTCGTCGACGTCGCCGCCCTCGCCTGCCGCTACATGACCGCCTTCCACGGCGTCGTCGACCAGGCGAAGGTCCGCGGCGGGGAGTGGGTCGCGGTGTACGGAGCCGGCGGCGGCATGGGTCTGTCGACGGTGGAGATCGCCGCGGCGACGGGCGCCAACGTGATCGCGATCGACATCACGGACGAGAAGCTGGAGGCCGCGCGGGCGCTGGGCGCGGTCCACACCGTGAACGCGGCCAGGGACGAGCCCACGGAGGCGGTGAAGACCCTCACCGGCGGCGGAGCGCATGTGTCGGTCGACTCCGTCGGGATCGCCGAGGCCTGCCGCAACTCCGTCCTGTCCCTGCGGACGCGCGGCCGCCACCTCCAGCTCGGGCACACCACCGCCGCGGAGCGCGGGGACGTCGCGCTGCCGATCGACGTCATGATGGTCAAGGAGCTGGAGATCCTCGGTGCCTTCGGCATGCAGGGCCAGCGGTTCGGCACGATGCTGAACATGATCGCCGCCGGCCGCCTCAACCCCGGCCGGATCGTGACCCGCACCGTCGGCCTCCACGAGGCGAGCGGGGTGCTGGAGTCCCTGGAGACCTACGGGCCGACCGGCGTGGTCGTCATCGACGAGTTTCGGGCCTGAGCCGTCCGCCCCCCCGTCCGTCCCCCCGCCCGGTGCCGCGCGGAGCGGCGCCCACCCTGGAGAGAAAGCAGGAACGATCATGCCCGCTTCCCGTCTGCTGATGGACCGGGAGCTGAGCCGGGCGCTCGACGGCGTCCCGATGACGCCCAACGGCGCGTTCGACCTCACCGACATCCCCGCGACGCGCGCGGCGTTCCGCGCGCAGGCCGAGTCGATCGCCGCGAGCGAGCCCGACGACCCGTCGGTCACCACGGAGGAGTACCGCGTCGCCCGGGCGGACGGCCCCGACGTGCCGGTCCGCCTGCTGCGGCCCGCGACCGCGCGGGGACCGCTGCCGGTGATGCTCTGGTTCCACGGCGGCGGCCAGGTGCTCGGCTTCGCCGCCCAGGACGACCCCTGGCTCAAGCGGCTGTGCGCGCGGCTCGGGTGCGCCGTCGCCGCGGTCGACTACCGGCTCGCCCCGGAGACGCCCTCACCCGGCGCCGCCGAGGACGGCTTCACCGCCTACCAGTGGCTCGTCCGGGAGGCCCGGGCCCTGGGGCTGGACGGTGCCCGGATCGGCATCGCGGGCCAGAGCGGCGGCGGAGGCATCGCGGCGGCCACCGTCCTGCTGGTCCGGGACCGCGGCGGCGCGACGCCCCTGTTCCAGTCGCTGACCTACCCCATGCTGGACGACCGCAACGTGACCGCGTCGAGCCACGAGATCACCGACATCGGCATCTGGGACCGCGCCACGAACATCCTGGCCTGGCAGGCGATCCTGGGGGACCGCACCGGAACCGACGACGTCTGCCCGTACTCGGCCCCGTCCCGCGCGGAGGACCTCGGCGCGCTGCCGCCGACCTTCATCGCGGTCGGCGACCTCGACTGCTTCCGCGACGAGGACCTCGACTACGCGGCCCGTCTGCGCGCCCACGGAGTCCCGGTCGAACTGCACCTCTATCCGGGTGCCTACCACGCCTTCGACCTGTTCGCCCCGGAGTCCCGGCTCGCGGCCACCTTCCAGCAGACCTGGCTCAACTACCTCACCCGCCGGTTCCAGGAGACAACCGCGGCCCCGTGACGTACCCCGGCCGGCTCGCGGGCCGGTGGCGCCCCCGACCGAGGAGTTCGGTCGGGGCCCGCCGCGGTTTCAGGGCTTGAGGGCGACGGCGGCGTAGGCGGAGGCCTGGGCGTCGGTGATCTCGGGCTCGGGGGTGCCGGGGTCGGGGCGCCAGCGGTGGGTGGCCACCAGACCGGGGTCGAGGATCTCCCAGCCGTCGAAGAAGCGGGCGATCTCCTCGCGGGCCCGCATGCGCACCCGCGTGCCTGCCGCGGCGTAGACCTGGGCGACGCGTTCGGTCTCGACCGGCGCGAACTCGGGTGTGCCGTGGCTGATGACGAGCGCGCTGCCCGGGGCGAGCGCGGCCTTCAGCCGCTCGACCACGTCCCGCGCCTCCCTATCGTCCGGCACGAAGTGCAGCAGTGCCACCAGGCTGAGCGCCACCGGCCGGGCGAGGTCGAGCGTGTCGAGCAGTTCGGCGGACTCCAGGATGGCCTTCGGTTCCTGGACGCGGGCCTGGACGTAGGCGGTGCGGCCCGCCGGGTCGGAGTGCAGCAGCGCCTGGGCGTGGGCGTAGACGATCGGGTCGTTGTCGGTGTAGACGACGCGGGCGCGCGGGTTCACCCGCTGGGCGACCTCGTGGAGGTTGGGGCTGGTGGGGATCCCGGTGCCGATGTCCAGGAACTGCCCGATGCCGAGGCCGGCCAGCAGCCGGGTGGAGCGGTGCATGAACGCGCGGTTCGCCCCGGCCGCCAGCGGCGCCCAGGGGAAGACCGCCAGGGCCTGGCCGGCCGCCTCCCGGTCGGCCGCGAAGTTGGTGGTCCCGCCCAGGTAGTAGTCGTACATCCGGGCCGAGTGCGCCCGGTGCAGCTGCAGATCGACCTGGACGCCGTCGTTGTTGCCGCTGCCCATCGCCATGTCCCCCTCTGTTCCCCCTGGTCCGCCCACCCGGTCGGCCGCGCCACCCCGCGCGCGCCATGCGGGGCACGCTCGGGCGCGCCAGGCGCGCACCCCTCCGGTGAAGAGGCTGCCCACGGTCGGCGTCCGGCAACCGGACGGTGGACGAACGAGTGCGTTCGATGATCGTCGCCGACCCGGGCCAACCTACGTCAACGGCAAGTGACTGCCAATCAGCCGAACTCGTAGTCGGACTACTACTGTCGGTCAGTATTCTTGGCGTCTCCTTTGCACCTGGAGGCCCCCACTGCGCTTGCATGTTCCACGGGGGCTCGGGAGGTTCCGTCGCTCACGCTCGGCGGCCCGGCCGCGGACACGGGGAGGACGACATGACGATCGATCGGCAGGCGCCGCCCTCCGCGGGCGCGCGCAGGGGAGGGCAGGCCATGAACGACAGCAGCGCACCGGACGGTGCCCGTCTGCGGCTGACATTCGAGGCGTTCTGCGACATCCACGAACGCGCGTGGGCGGGCTTCGCCCGCACGCAGGTCGGCGCCCACCACGCGGCCGCCGAACTCGTCGTCGCCGACATGAAGCAACACCTGCTCCGCAACTGGGCGTTCGCCCTGCGCCAGGAGATCCCCGCCGCCTACGCCTGGCGCCTCCTCAAGGAGCACATCGGCTCCTGGCTCGACACCCAGAGCCAGCCCGCCGCCGTCCAGACCGCCGCGATGGACGCCGTGATAGCCGACTTCTGCCGGCGGGCGCGCTGGAGCCTGGAGAACCTGCCCGAGCAGATCGGCCTGCTGAGCGCGATCCTCGGCCTGCCCGAGCGTCAGCGCGACATCATGATCCTCACCCACTGCCTCGACCTCGACGACGACGAGGCCGCCGCCTACCTCGGCACCCCCACCGCCACCCTGCGCTCCAACCGCCGCCACGCCCGCCGCCGGCTCGCCGCCGCGATCGGCCGGCCCGACCTCGCCGACCGGGAGAAGGAGACCAGGTGAAGCAGCACATCGACGACGGCAGCCTCTGCGCGTGGCTCGGACACGACCCGGCCGCCACCGGATCCACCGGATCCACCGGATCCACCGGATCCACCGCGCCCACCGCGTCCGCCTTGCCCGTGCCGGCCGAGGTGTTCACCGGCACCGCGGCCGCGCCGCCCGCGCAACCGCCCAAGGTCACCGCCGCGCCGCCGCCGTTCCCGTCCACCCACGAGCAGGCGGCCCACGAACTCGGGCTCGCCACCGCGCTGGTCCTCAACGACGACCGCGCCGGCACCTCGCTGGAACTCCTGGTCGACAGCCCCCACATCCACCCCGAGGGCGCGCTCGTCCTGGGCTGCCTGCTCGCCGTCACGGACCGGTCCGACGCGGCGCAGTTCTGGTGGCAGTTCGCGGCCGGCTCCGGCAGCACGACCGCCGCCTACCTCCTGCACCTGCACCACCAGCAGCTCGGCGAGACCCGGGACGCCGCCTACTGGCGCGCCCAGGCCGAGGAACTCGCGAGCAGCCCCCGCCGCGGCGCCCGGGGCCCGCGCCCGGCCAGCCCACTGCTGCCCGAACGGGTCCGGCACGACATCCTGACCCGCTGCCACGAAGGCCTCCGGCCGCGCCTGCCCACCCGCCTCGAAGCGGCGATCAACCGACTCGCCGTCGACAGCGACGACGAGGACTTCGGCGAGATCCCCCAGCCATCCCACACTCTCGTCGACGACCTCGCCGTCAGCCGGTGGCCGTAGCCCCGGCGCGGGGCGAGCCGTCGGGCGCGGTACGGCCGCCCACGCCCTGTGCGTGGGCGGCCGTACCGGTGTCCGGAGCCGGCTCGGGCGGAGCCTCCGGGGGAGGGGCCGTCCGAGCTGTGGGTTCAGGAACCCGCGCTGCTCGTTCGGATCACAGGTGCGGCGTGATCAGGGCGACGACGCGCGCCTTGTTGGCGGGGCCGATCCAGGTGCCGACGATCTTGCCCGCCTTGAACACGTGGAGCGTGGGGATCTGGGTGACACCGTACTTCTGCGTGGTCTTCGGGCTCTCGTCGATGTCGAGCCGCGCGATGGTCAGGCGGCCGGAGTACTCCTTGGCCACCTCGGCCAGCACCGGGTCGAGCGCCCGGCACACGTCGGACCACTCGGCGCGGAAGACGGCCAGCACCGGCCCGGCCCCCTTGACCACCTTCGCCTCGAAGTCCGCGTCGGTCACGTTGATGACGGTGCCTGCCATGAGGAAGTCCCTTCACACGTTCGGGAGATTCGGGAGAGGAGAAACGAACCCGGAAGCGCTCGGCTCGCGTTCCGCGTCCCGCGTCCCGCGGATCGAGTCGGTTTCCGGCACGGCGAAGCAGGACCGGCCCGATGGCCCGGTCCTCCCTCGTGATCGAGTCTCCGGGGGAGCCGGGGGCGGTGTCATGAGCGCCTGTTCGGCCACCTCCTCGCGGAAGGCAGAGTGCCTGTTCCGGATGCCTTTCGCGGGTGGCGACGGGCGGTCGGTGATCGATTCTGCTGGTCAGTGCACGTTCGATGCGGATCGTGGTTGACCGGAAGCGGAGTGTGAAAAATGATCATCGGTCTGCTGGCTGGCTGGCTGGCTGGCTGGCGGGTGGCTCGTGGCGGCGGTGCGCGGAAGGCCCACTCCAGGTGTGGAGTGGGCCGGGGTGGGCGAGGCTCGGAGCATGGGATCGATCGTCGTCCTCTTCGAGCTGGAACCCGACGACGCGCTGGGGCCGGAGGGCGTGGAACCGACCGTGCTCGCGGTGCACGCCGCGGGCGCCGACCCCGAGGTGCCCGAGGACCCGCTCCCGCGCACCCTGTGCGGCCTCGACACCGGTCCGATGGAGCACACGCACTACCGCCCCCGCCACCCCGGCGAGCCCTGGTACCCGCCGAGCGCGGCCGACCGGCGCTGCCACGCCTGCGAGGCGGCCCTGCGGGCCCTGTGAGCGGGCCGTTCGCAACGGTGACCGGACGTGACCGGAGTCGAACGGACAGATGCGCCACGAGCGGGGATTTCCACGCGCGCTCCTGAGGACGTTTCCGGACCGCCGAGACGGATAGCCGCTGCGTCGACGGCATCCCGGGCGTCCGAGCGGAAGGAGCCCGACGCCATGGCACACCGACCGCAGCGAGACCGGACCGACGCCATCGAGCAGGTCTGGGGCTTCAGCGTGCAGACCGAGCCCTGGGCCGAGGGCACCGTGCTCGCGCTGCGCGGCGAACTCGACCTCGACGCCGTGACCGACCTGTACGCCGCCCTGGACGCGGCGCTCGCCACGCCCGGCAGCGTGATCGTGATCGACTGCGCCGGGCTGGAGTTCTGCGACTCCAGCGGACTCAACCTCCTCGTCCGCGCCCGGGCCGACGCGGCGGCCGGCGGCAGCCGGATCGAACTGGCCCGGCCCGGCCCGCTGCTCCGGCGCCTGCTCGAACTCACCGGCGCCGCCGAGGCCTTCACCATCCGCGAGACCATACCCAGCTGACCGGCTGCCGGGCCGACCAGTCGGCGAGCCAGCGGATGGGAAGCACCATGAAGACCGCGGCCGCACTCTTCGACACCGACGGCACCTGCTCGACACCACCTACCTGTACTCCCCGAGCTGGTGGGAGGCCTTGTGCCAGTCCGGCACCACGCCCGGGGCTTCGCAGCGCCGCCGTCAGATCGAGACGGTCCCCGTGCAGGTGGCGAGGAGGTCGCCGGGGGCCATGGAACCGGGGCCGAAGGCCTCGTTGACGGCGTTGGCGAACTCGGGCTGGACGGAGAGGCGGGCGTCGGAGAGGGCCAGGTCCACCCGTGGCGGGACGACGGACCGGACGTCGCCGGTGATGGTCGGCCGGGCGGCGATGTCGAAGACCGACATGCGGGTGCCGGCGGGGTCCAGCGCGGTCTGGACGGTGAAGCTGGTGTCGCCGGTGAGGCTGCCGTCGCTGGTGGAGATCTGGACGTAGTGGCCGGCGGCGTCGGTGAGGGTGAACCCGCCTCGGGTCGTCGCGCGGATGTAGACCGAGTTCGCCAGGGCGATCGGGTTGCCGACCGAGGCCAGGTCGATGGTGGCCGTGCCCGTCGCGCCGACCAGGCGGAACGCCGTCGGATCGCTCCCGGGCAGGAAGGGCTTGAAGGTGACGCCGTCCTTCTGCCAGGCGAGTCGGCACTCCGCGGCGCCGGTCCCCAGGGGCACCGTGACGAAGCTGCCGGCGAAGGCGAAGGGAGCCGCTGCCGCGGTCAGGACCGTGGCGGAGGCGATGGCGAGGATCGTTCTGCGTGACATGGGGGAGGGCTCCTGTGTGGCGGTGTCCCCCCAGCGGTGGCCTGGCTCCACCGTCCTCGCGTGCGGCCGGCCGGGGCAACCGAGGGCAGCCGACTGGCCGTACGTATACGCCCTTCCGGTCCTGATCGTCGACGTCACCGGACGCCGGAGATATCCGGGAGCCGCGCGCGGGGAGGGATTCGGGAGGTCGGCGTCGGCGCGGAGCTTCAGCGGTTCGGCAGCGGCCGTCGAAGGCCCGCGTAGGGCGAACCCTGTCGTGACGAGGTTGGGAGGCGGCGGTCGGTGAGTGGTCGGGCGTGGGTGGCGAACCGAAAGCGTCAGGTGGGCGGCGGGGCCGGCGCGGCCGCTGTGGCCCCACGGGTGAACACCGCCGCCGCCGTCGCATCCGCGCCGGGGGCGCTGCCGCTCCTCGGGCACGGGCTGCGCCTGGTGCGTGACCCGCTGGCCTTTCTGTCCTCGCTACCCGCCCACGGGGATCTGGTACGGGTCGGTCTGGGCCCGCACCGGGTCGTCATGGTCTGCGATCCGCAGCTGACCCGACAGGTCCTGCTGGACACGGCCACGTTCGACAAGGGAGGCCCGCTCTACGATCGGCTCGGAGAGTTGCTCGGCCGCGGGCTGGCCACCTGTCCGGCCGGCGAACACCGGCGGCTGCGCCGGCTGAGCCAACCGTCCTTCCAGCCGGACCGGATGGCGGTGTACGCCGGGGCGATGTCCGACCTGGCCGCCGGCCTGGCGGACTCCTGGGAACACGGGCAGGTCGTCGACGTCGCCCGCGAGTCGAACAGACTGACCACGCGCATCCTGGTGCGGGCGATGTTCTCCGCGTCGGCGGACGAGCGGCTTCACGAGCACATGATCGACGACGTGGAGACCGTGGTGCGGTGCGTGTTCCGCCGGTCGATCGCTCCGGAGCCGGTCAACCGGATCCCGACGAGGGCGAACCGGCGCTACGAGCGGGCGCTGAGCCGGATGCGGGGCCATCTCGGCGACGTCATCGCGGCTCGGCGGGCCGATCCGGCCGACCACGGGGACCTGCTGTCCGCGCTGCTGCGGGCGGGCGAGTCCGCGGGCCCCGATGCCGATCCGGCGCTGACGGAGCAGGAGATCGCCGACCAGGTGATGACGTTCTTCGTCGCGGGGACGAAGAGCACCGCTTCCACCCTGGCCTGGGCCCTCCACCTGCTGGCCACGCATCCGCGGGAACAGGCCCGGATCCAGGATGAGGCCGACCGGGCGCCGGCCACGGGATGGGCACCGACCGCCGGACGGGCACCGGGCGCGAGCCCGCCCGCGCTCCCCGAGGCGGAGCAGGTCATCACCGAGACTCTGCGGCTGTATCCGCCGGGCTGGTTGCTGACGCGACAGGTCACCCGGGACACCACCCTCGGCGCGACCCCGATCGCGGCCGGGACGACGGTCGCCTTCAGCCCCTGGATCCTGCATCGCCGGCCGGACCTGTATCCGGACCCGGACCGCTTCGTCCCCGGACGCTGGGCCACCGGCCAGACCCGGGGTGCGTACATCCCCTTCGGCGCCGGGGCGCGCCAGTGCATCGGGGGTCGCTTCGCGGTGACCGAGATGGCCTTGGCCCTGACCCACATCGCGTCGCGCTGGCAGCTGGTGCCGGCCGGCCGCGCCCCGAGAGTGGCGGCTGAGGCGGCTCTGGTTCCCCAGGGCCTGCGCCTGCGAGTCCTGGCCCGTGACCCCGCCCGTCGTGACCCCGCCGGTCGCGCATGACAACCCGCACGAGACCCGCCACCGTCGGCAGATACGGAACGGAGCCGCACGCATGCCCCGTCCAGCCTTCACCCTTCCGGACGTCACCTGCCCGTTCCCCTCGACCTTCGCCGACCGTCCCCATCCGCAGAGCGAGGAGGTGGAACGGGAGGTCCTCGAACTGCTCCGGGACAGCGGCATGCCGGACACCCTGCGGGGCACGCTCGCCGGAATCCGGTTGGGTGAGTTCACCGGCCGGCTCCACCCCGCCGCCTCCCGGCCGGGCCTGCGCCTGATCATGCTGAACAACGCGCTGTCCTGCCTGCACGAGGACTGGATCGCCGAACAGGACGAGGGCGGGCGGTTGCGCAGTGCGGCCGCCATGACGGCCGCCTATCGACGGGCCCTGGCCGTCTTCGACGGATCCCGTCCGGGCCCCCACGATCTCCCGCTCGCCCGGGCGACCGGGCTGGTCGCGCAGGCACTGCACGACCTCGGCCGGCCCCAGCACACCCGGCGCTACCGCACGACACTGCGCGAGTACTGGCACGCCCACCTGTGGGAAGTCGATCTGCAACGACAGCACGCCATCCCCTCCCTGGCCGAGTACCGGCAGCTGCGGCCCCACGTGCTGGGCATCCGGGCGCTCAGCGAACTCCTGCCACTGGCCGGTGGCACCCCCGTCCCCGCGCACCTGCTCGACCACCCCGTCGTCCAGGCGCTGGCGCGGCTGATCGTCAACCACCACGTCCTGGTCAACGACCTGTTCTCGCTGGCCAAGGAACTGCACGGGGAACGACCGGTCAACATCGTGCTGGTGCTCTGCGCCGAGCAGGGCCTGACCCTGCAGGAGGGCGTCGACGCCACCGCTCGCGCCATCGAGGGCGAGCTCGCCGCCTACCTGCGGCTGCGGGCCGCGCTGCCCCGGCTGGGACTCCAGCACCCGGCGCTGCTGCGCCACCTCACCGACCTGGAACGCCTGGCGGCCGACGCCATCGCCTGGCACGCCGCAGCTCCCCGGTACAGAGTCCCACCTGCTGCGCCCTGCGTGGCCCCTTCCGGCGGGGCGGAGCGGTGAGTCTCCAGCCGGGGCCGGTGCGCGACGACGGCCTGGACCGCCCGAACCACCTGAATCACCTGAGTCACCTGAACCGCCTGATCGGTGGACTCGGATCCGACGGCGGCGCCATCACCCCGTCGGTCTACGACACCGCCCGCGTCGCCGTTCTCCTCCCCGACCGGCCCCGCACCGAGCGGATGCTCGACTGGCTCGCCCACCGGCAGCAACCCGACGGAGGCTGGGGCAGCCCCGAAACACCGCCGGCCCGGGACCTGCCGACCCTGGCCGCCATCCTCGCCCTGACCCCGCACCCGGCCCACCGCGCGACCGCCGAACGAGCCGCCGAGTTCCTGCGATACCACGCCCCACGACACTGGGCGGGCCCGGTCCCGCAGGACATCCCGGTCGGACTGGAACTGCTCCTGCCCCCGCTGCTGGCCCAAGCCCGCACCGCCCACCCCACGCTGCCCACCACCCTCTACGACGCGCTACGCGCTCTGGGCGAGCACCGACGACGCCTCATCGCCAGCCATGCACCGCACCCCCCGGGCACCGCGGCCGTCCACTCCTGGGAAAGCTGGGGCGGCTGGGGCGGCACGTCGCAACCGCTGCCGGTCGACGGCAGCGGCGGTATCGGCCACAGTCCGGCCGCCACCGCCGCAGGCCTGCACCACCTCGGCGCGGAGGACCGCGCCCAGGCCGACACCCTGCGCACGTACCTCACCCGGGCCGCCGCCAACCGGCCCCCGCTGCTGCCCACGGTCTGGCCGATCGACGTCTTCGAACGGACCTGGGCCCTGCACGCCCTGGCCCTGGCCGGCCTGCTCGACCACCCGCGCCTCGCCGACTCCTGCACCCGCCAGCTCGACCTGCTCCAGGCAGCACTCACCCCGGCCGGCCTCGGAATGAGCGAGCACTTCGCACCCGACGGGGACATCACCGCCACCGCGAGCCTCACCCTCGCCCTCGCGGGCCGCCCCACCGACCCCGCCGTGGTCGAGGGGTTCCGCCACGGCGACCACTACCGCACCTACCCGGGCGAACTCCAGCCCTCGCTGACCACCACCGCCCACGCCCTCCATGCCCGGGCGCACACCGGCCAGACCAGTCCGACCGGGCCCGTCCATCGCTTTCTGCGCGAGCGTCAGGGCGCGGACGGCCGCTGGAGCGGTGACAAGTGGCACACCTCCTGGATCTACACCACCGCTCACGTCCTGTTCGCCCTGCCCGCCGGCACCGCCACCCGGCGCGGCATCGAAGCCCTCCTGGCCGCCCAACGACCCGACGGCGGCTGGGGCGCCCAGCACCACGCCACCGCCGGCGAGACCGGGTACGCCGTCCTCGCCCTCCACACCCACCGCACCGCTGACACCGCCCCCGCTCTCGCCCGCGCCGCCCACTGGCTCGCCCGCTGGCAGGAGTCCGGTGGGGTCTGTGACTGCCTCCTGTGGACGGGGAAGGAGACGTACTGCCCGCAACGCGTCGACCGCGTCGTCGCCCACGCGGCCCTCCTCGCGGCCACCCGGGCCACCCGGCCCGGCGCCCCCGACTGACCGCCCACATGGGCCGCCAGGGCGAACACCTCCCCGAACGGCCTCAGCCCTGCCTGGCCTGGGCCTCCCTGGCGGACGCCTCCAGGCGGTCCCGGTAATCCCGGTACCAGGCCTCGTCGCCGCCGTCCATGTTGCCGTTGTCCTGCCGCAGACCGACCGTGCCGTCGATCAGCTCGCGGACGATGTCGGCGTGGCCGGCGTGCCGGTGCGTCTCGGCCGTCAGGTGCAGCATGATCCGCTGGAGCGTCACCTCGCCGTTCTCCCACCAGGCGACGTGGCCCATCGCATCGAGCGGCAGCGCCTCGATCGTCGCGTCCGCGTGCGCCCAGGCCCGGTGGTAGAGGCCGAGGACGTCCTCGCGCGACTCGTCGGCGGTCGCCCACATGTCCGCGTTGGGCTCGGCGCCCTCCTCGAACCAGGGGAGCGATTCGTCGTGCGGACGGCCGAAGGTCGGGCCGAAGTACCCGAGTTCGACGCTGGCGAGGTGCTTGACGAGGCCGAGGAGGTTGGTGCCGGTCGGCGTCAGGGGGCGGCGGATGTCGTACTCGGACAGCCCGTCCAGCTTCCAGACGACGGCCTGGCGGGCCGCCTTGAGGTAGTGGTGCAGGTCGGCTTTCGGATCAGTGGGCTTCATGCGGCCGAGTGTCGCATCAGCCACCGACAACGGGCCGGTGGATCCTGGTCCGGGCTTGGTCCGGACCTGCTCCCGGGCGCCGCCGGGGAGCACGCCGTCGTCGTCGGATGCACCGGTCCGCGCCCCGCACCTGGCCGCCGGGAAGTCGATCGCGGTCAAAACCGGCGTCGCGGCCCCGCCCGGCGGCCTGGTGGACCGCAACGGCAAGACGCTCGACGCACCGTCGCTCACCCCGCTGCTGAGCAGCCTCGCCGACGCCGTCCCCGCGACCGCCGCCGGTGCGTCCGTGGTCATCACGGACGACGCCGGCCGGGACAGACCCGAGCACCTGTTCACCATCGACGGCCCCGGATCAGCGCCCCCGCTCAAGCTGACCATCGACGCCGGCCTCCAGGCTGCGGCCGAAGCCGCGGTACGGACCCAGTCCAGGAACGGCACCCGGCCCGCCTCCCTGGTGGCGATCGAACCGAGCACCGGCCACATCCTCGCCCTCGCCGTGGCCTCGATAGCCGCCACCGTCCAGAACGGAACGTTCCGCCAGCCGGTCCTGATCCCGGGCCTGCCCCAGCAACCGCCCGCCCGCACGCTCTCGGCCGGCACCCTCAAGGGGCTGCGCTCGATGATGAGCCGCACCGCCCGCTCCGGCACGGCCGCCCCCGCCATGACCGGCCTGAACGGCGACATCGGCGCGAAGACTTGCACCGCCGAGATCGACGGCAGGCCCGACAACAGCTGGTTCACCTCCTACCGCGACAACCTCGCCGTCGCCGCCGAAGTCGAGGGCGGCGACCACGGCATCGACGCCTCCGCCCCGGCAGCCGCCGCGGTCCTGGCCCTCGGCAACGGCTGACGGGCAGACGCGGGATCCGGCAGCGGCTCGGCGGCCCGGCGCCATACGGGCGGCTCGCCGCGAACGACCAGGCCGCCGTCCATCGCCGGCAGTTCGGGACTTCCCGGCCACGGCGACGGGGTCGACGGCTGGTGCACCAGGCCACCGGGACCGGTTCGCGGTCGGCGGGCAAGCCGCTGGTGCGTACGGTTCGTGGGCGGCGGGTTGTCCCGATCGGCGTGCGACGGGGTGGGGCGGGGCGGTCTACCTTCTGCGGGACCCGAACGGTGTACGACGCAGGGAGTGATGGGCGTGAACTGGTTGATCCACGACTACCGGGGGGAGGACCTGGCCGCCGTCGTGCATCTGATCGACAGCACCGCCGGGCTCGGGCAGGAGTCCGTGTTCCCGCTCGCCGAGTGCATCGCCGCGCTGACCGCGCGTCAGCCCGCCGTCGTCGCGGTGCACGGCGGCACGCCGATCGGGGCCGCGCTGGCGCAGGTGGCGGGGACGGGGGAGCGGGCCTGGGTGATGCGGGTGGCGATCGCCCCGGCCTGGCGCGGCCGGGGGCTGGCCAGCGCGCTGCTGCGGGAGCTGGAGCGGCGGCTGGTCGAGCTGCGGGTGCGGCGGATCGCCTATGTGCTGCCGGAGGAGGAGCTGCTCGGCGAGGGGCTGCACAACGCGGGCTACCAACGACGGCCCGCCGCAGCGTACTTCGAGAAGACCGAGCCCGCCGCCGGCCCCGCGGTCGGCACGCTGGACGAGCTCGGCGGGCGGCTGCTGAGCGGCGACCTGTGGGAGCAGGTGGCCGGGATGACCGCGGAGAAGGAACTGATCGAGCGGCGGATCGTGCTGCCGCTCGCGGAACCCGAACGCGCCGCCCGGCACGGGGTCCGGCCGCCGCGGGCGATCACCCTGTTCGGGCCGCCCGGCACCGGCAAGACCACCTTCGCCCGGGCCATCGCCTCCCGGCTGGGCTGGCCGTTCGTCGAACTGCTGCCCTCCCGCCTCGCCGACCAGGGCAACCTGGCCGCCGCGCTGCGCAGCGCGTTCGCCCGGATCGGCGAACTGGAGCGGGTGCTGGTCTTCATCGACGAGGTGGAGGAGATCGCCCCCGTGCGCGGCGCGGCCGGTCAGCCGGGCGCCGTGCACGGGGTGACCAACGAACTGCTCAAGCTGATCCCGGGGTTCCGCGAACGCGACGGCCGGCTGCTGGTCTGCGCGACCAACTCGGTCCGCTCGCTGGACCCGGCGTTCCTGCGCACCGGCCGGTTCGACTACGTCATCCCGATCGGTCCGCCGGACCCGGACGCCCGCGCCGCGATCTGGTCCCGCTACGCCCTCGACGCGGACCGCGTCGACGTGGACGTGCCGGCGCTGGTGGCGGCGAGTGAGCGGTTCTCGCCCGCCGACATCGAGCACGCCGCTCGGCTGGCGGCCCAGACCGCCTTCGAACGCGACGACGCCGTCCCCGGGGCGACCACCGCGGACCACCTCGCCGCGATCGGGGCGAGCCGTCCGACGGTGACCGCCGCCATGGTCGAGGCCTTCCGCGCCGACATCGGTTCCCACGCCCGGCTGTGAGGCCAGAATGAGCCCCGGCCGGCGCGGAAGTCCCCGTCCTGACAGTCGGATCCTGGCGGTCAGATCCTGGCGTAGGCCTCGGTCAGGCAGTGCCGCATGATCTGCTCGATCTCGTCGAAGGTCGACTGGTCCGCGATCAGCGGCGGGGCGAACTGGACGACCGGGTCGCCGCGGTCGTCGGCGCGGCAGTAGAGGCCGTTCTCGTAGAGGGCCTTGGAGAGGTAGCCGTAGAGGACGCGCTCGCACTGCTCGTCGGTGAACGTGGCCTTGGTGGCCTTGTCGGTGACGAGTTCGACGCCGTAGAAGTAGCCGTTGCCGCGGACGTCGCCGACGATCGGCAGGTCGCGCAGCTTGTCGAGGGTCTTGAGGAAGTTGCCCTCGTTGGCCAGGACGTGCCGGTTGAGGCCCTCGCGTTCGAAGATGTCGAGGTTGGCGAGGGCGACGGCGGCGGAGACCGGGTGGCCGCCGAAGGTGTAGCCGTGCGGGAAGACGCCGTCGCCCTTGTAGAAGGGCTCGGCGATGCGGTCCGAGATGATCGTGGCGCCGATCGGGGAGTAGCCCGAGGACATGCCCTTGGCGCAGGTGATCATGTCGGGGACGTAGTCGAACTTGTCGGCGCCGAACATGGTGCCGAGGCGGCCGAAGGCGCAGATGACCTCGTCCGAGACGAGCAGTACGTCGTGGCGGTCGCAGATCTCGCGCAGGCGCTGGAAGTAGCCGGGCGGCGGGGTGAAGCAGCCGCCGGCGTTCTGCACCGGCTCGACGAACACGGCGGCGACGGTGTCGGGGCCTTCGAACAGGATGGCCTCCTCGATCTGGTCCGCCGCCCACCGGCCGAAGACCTCGGGATCGACGGTGCCGTCGGCGTTCGCCAGGAAGGAGGGAGCGCGGTAGATGTTGGTGTTCGGGGCCTTGTGGGCGCCCGGCACCAGCGGCTCGAACGCCGCCTTGTAGGCGGGCAGTCCGGTGATGGACAACGCGCCCTGCGGAGTGCCGTGGTAGGCGACGGCGCGCGAGATGACCTTGTACTTGGTCGGCTTCCCGACCAGCTTGAAGTACTGCTTGGCCAGCTTCCAGGCGGTCTCGACGGCCTCGCCGCCGCCGGTGGAGAAGAAGACCTTGTTCAGGTCGCCCGGCGCGTAGTGGGCGAGCCGCTCGGCCAGCTCGACGGCCTTGGGGTGCGCGTAGCTCCACACCGGGAAGAAGGCCAGCTCCTTGGCCTGCTTGGCCGCGGCCTCGGCCAACTCCTGGCGGCCGTGGCCCACTTGGACGGTGAACAGGCCGGCCAGGCCGTCCAGGTACCGCTTGCCGTCGCTGTCGTAAATGTAGGTGCCGTCACCTCGGACGATGGTCGGCACGGGGGAGTGCTCGTACGACGACATCCGGGTGAAGTGCATCCAGAGATGGTCGTACGCGGTCTTGGAGCGATCCGCAGTCATTCGGGTTCCTCAGCTGTAGGGCTGTTTCCGTGGCTTCGGGAAGGCAGTGAGTCGGGAAGGCGCTGGCAGCCCCGCGCGGACGTACTGCGCGGGCTTCGCTGTGCCGTAAGGGGCGGGCGCTCGGCGGCCGCCCTCGATGAGTCGGGCCGGGCCGTCGGCGCACCGCCGGGCCCCGCTCGGGCTGACGCAGATCCTGCCCGAGGCCACGTCAGGCGTCAAGGGAATCCGTTGACTTGACGCCCGTTCTGCTTCGGATTCCGCAGCACAAGTCCATGATCGCTGTCCATTTCGACATTCGAGAGCCTCTCTCAACTTGACTGAAAGTTTCGTCAGTTTTCCGTTGACCGGTGAATCAGGGGCCAACTACAGTCCCTGGAGCATCAACTCGATACCGAGTCAAGCGAGGGGCAGTCATGAGCAACGGTTCTTCCGGAGGCCCCCTTTCGGGTCTGGACATCTTCGTCGGGGGCCCGATCCAGCACGCGATCCTCCCCGGCGGGTTCGCCGCACACCTGCGCACCTCCATCTCCACGGCGATCGACCACATCGAGGAGGACGGCGGGAACGTGTTCTCGGCCCACGTGGTCGAGCGGTTCGGCGCCGACACCGCCTCCTTCACACCGGATCAGGTCTCAGTGCGTGACTTCCGGTGGATGAAGAAGTGCGACGTCTTCGTCCCCGTGCTGCCGGTGACGGCCGACGTTCTGCTCCGGACCGACGGGACGCACGTGGAGCTGGGGTGGGCCACCGCGCTGGGCCGGCCGATCGTCATGATCACCAGGCAGCCGTTCGTCGAGTCGGCCAGCCACCTGTTGAAGGGGCTGCCGCGGGTGGGCGCCGTCCAGATCATCGACGTCGACGAGTTCCACGCGAATCCGCGGCTGCTCACCGACGCCCTCCTCAGCGCGACCGAGCGCCAGCGCGAGGCGATCGCCGCCAGCGTCGGCTAGGGCCTCTCTTCTGGATGAGGACCTGGCACCGCGGACGCCCGGAGCACCAACGTCCCGTGACCCCGTCGTCGAATTGGGAGGGCGCATGCCGAGCCCGGAAGTCTTAGGCCTGAAGCTGAACAACCACGTCATCGTGGGATCGGGCCTGCTCACCGATCAGGAACGCAACATCCGCCGGCTGCTGGCGGCAGGTGCCGGGGCGGTCGTCACCAAGACGATCCACCCGCACCCCCCGACGTCCACGGACGAGCGGATCCTCCGCCTTCCGACGGGCATGCTCAACAGCACCACCTACTCCAAGCGCTCCGTGGACACCTGGCTGGGCATCCTGCGCGCCCTGGCCGAGGACGGCCTGCCGGTGATCGCGTCCGTGCACGCCGGCACCCCCGCCGAGCTGGCCGCGCTCGCCGAACAGGTCGAGGGCACCGGCTGCCGGGCGCTGGAGCTCGGGATCTCCTGCCTGAACGAGGACGACGGACCGGAGGACACCCCGGCCCGCGTGAACGCCTACACGGCACACGTCCGGGCGGCCACCGCCCTCCCCTTCGCGGTGAAGCTGGCCGCCGGCGAGGGCCTGGAGGAAAGGGCCCGGGCCGCGGCCGACGGCGGCGCGGACGCCGTCACGATCAGCGACACCATCCCGGCCGCCGCGGTGTCACCGGACACCGGCGGGCTGGAACTCGGCGGCGTGTTCGGGTACTCGGGCCCCGCGATCAAGCCCCTGGTGCTCGCCGCCGTCTGGCGGCTGCGCCGGCGCGGGTTCACCCTGCCGGTGCTCGGCTGCGGCGGTGTCGCGTCCGGGCGGGACGTGGTGGACTACCTGAGCGTGGGAGCCGTGGCGGCGCAGGTCTACACCGCGCTGCACACCGACATGTACGGCACCCTGGGCCGGATCGTCCGGGAGACCGACGCCCTGATGGCGGCGCGGGTGCCGGGCACGACGGCGGAGGCCTCGGGGGTCGCGTCATGAGGCCGCGTTCCAAGGGCCACGGCCTCGCGGACGTCTCCAGCGCCCGCGTCCTCGAAGCGGTCCGCGGCCGGGCACTGGTGTGGCCGATCGGGGCCGTCGAGCAGCACGGACCGCACCTGCCGCTCTCCGTCGACGCCGTCCTCGCCGAGGCCTTCGCCCGCCAGATCGCCTACGAGCTGGACGGCCTGACGCTGCCGGTCCAGTCGATCGCCGCCCGGTCGCTGCCGCAGAGCGGCGGGGGCCTGGCCTTCCCCGGCACCGTCTACGTCAACGGCGACTCGCTGATCGGGTTCCTGCGGGACGCGGCGAGCTCGCTCGTCGACCTCCCCTTCGCCCGACTGATCGTGGTGAACGGCCACTTCGAGAACGAGCCGTTCATCTTCGAGGCCCTGGACACGGTCGGCCGCAAGCTCGGCGCGGGCGGGCCGGAGATCATCGCGTTCAGCTGGTGGAGCCTGGTCGAGACCGACTGGCTGCGCGACGAGGTCGCCGACTTCCCGGGCTGGCACGCCGAGCACGCCGGCCTCACCGAGACCAGCCTGATGCTCTACCTCCGGCCCGAACTGGTCTCCGACGCCCGCCCGGAGCACGATCACCCGCCGCGCGGCGGCATCTTCCTCCACCCGGCGGACGTCACCCGGACGACCAACCAGGGCGTCCTGTCCTCCACCGCCGGCTCGTCCGCCGAGCTGGGGGAGAAGCTCTTCTGGCACGTCGTCGACCAGGCCGTCTCCCTCGTCCGCCGGGGCGACGGGCTCCGCCGGGGCGACGGGCCGCGCCGGGCCGGCGCCGAATCTCCGACCGGGGGCGAGTGATGTTCATCAGAAGTCTGGACGAGGTCAAGGGCACCGACCGGGACATCGACTGGGGCAACGGCAAGAGCTACCGCCTGCTGATCGAGGCCGACGGCATGGGGTACGGCGTCTGCCACACGATCGTCAGGGCGGGGAGCGTCTCCCTGCTCGAATACGTGAACCACCTGGAGTCCTGCTACTGCATCTCCGGGGAGGGCGAGATCGAGGACATGGCCGGGAACGTCCACCGCATCCGCCCCGGTGACATCTACGTGCTGAACGACCACGACCGGCACTACCTGCGCGGCGGTCCCGACGAGGACCTGGTGCTGATCAGCATCTTCAACCCGCCCCTGAAGGGGACCGAGCGCCACCGCCTGGACGGCCCGTCCGCCTCCGGCTACTGAGGGAGTGATCTTGCAGCAACGACCGGAACCACCCACCGTCTGCGTCGTCAACGCGGTCGACACCCTGCGCGCCATCGCCGGCCGCGCACCCGCCGGTGCGGAGACCATCGCGGAGTGCTTCCCCCAGCAGGACCAGGCGATCTTCTGGCAGCCCGCCGAGAAGCTCATCGTGACCGCCGCGCCGATCGCCGAACTCGACTGGCAGACCGGCTTCCTCGGCCTGCCGGGCATCGTCAACGCCGTCCCCGCGAAGAGCTCCGGCCCCCTCTTCACCGACATCCTCGACGACCGGGACCTGATGGCGCGGCTGGTGGAGCACGCGGGACCGGCGCGCCGGTTCAGGCTCGTCCCGCACACGACGACGCCCGAGCTCTGGACCTTCGCGGAGACCATGCGCTCGGCGCACGGCGTGACCGTCGAGCTCCCGGAGAGCTGCGAGCGGCAGGAACTGCGCGACCTGCTCGACACCAAGTCGGGCCTGCGCGACCTGGTCGCCGACCTCGGCCTCACCGGGGGCCGGTGCCGGACGGCCCCGGGCCGCCACTGCACGGGCCTGGTGGAGGCCCGGAACGCGGTGCTCGCCCTCCTCGGGCGCGGCCGCCCCTGCATCGTCAAGGCCGACAAGGGCGAGGCGAGCGTCGGACTGCTGGTCTTCCGGCCGGGCGACCGGGAGGACCACATCGCCCGGGAGCTGGCGAGCAGCAGCTACTACGGTGACGACCCCATCGTGGTCGAGGAGTACATCGACGGCGCCGGCGTCGTCTTCCCCTCCGTCGAGTACGTCGTCCCGGCCGATCCCGGACGGGCGCCGTACCTGACGCACGCCTGCGAGATGCTGTTCGAAGCCCCCACCCTGCTGCGCGGCAACGTCACGGCGCCGTCCTTCATCGGGGAGAAGTGGTACGAGCCCTTCCGCGCCGGCAGCCGGGTGATCGCGGACGAACTCCAACGGCGGGGCTACCAGGGGCATTTCGGGATCGACGCGGTGGCCGCGGCCGACGGCGAGGTCATCATGCTGGACCTCAACGCGCGGCGCACCGGCTCCACCCACGTCCACGACTTCGGACTCCGCTTCTTCGGCACGGGCTACCAGCGCCACCAGGCCGTCGGGAACCACGACTTCTACGGGCTGCCGGCCGGCACCCCCTTTGCGGAGGTGCTGGACCTGCTCGGGCCGCTCGTCCGGCGCCCCGAGGCCGGAGCCTCCGGCGTCGTCCCGTGCGAGCTCACCGGGCTCGCGACCGGCCGCCTCAGCTGCATGATCTACGCACCGACGCTCACGGGGTTCCACGAACTGGTCCGGAACGTCCGCGACCGGATCGAGCGGGGCTGACCGGACGTGCACGTGGAAGGCGCAGAAGAAGCGGGCGGCCGCCGCCCGAACCGCTGGCTGGCGCTGGCCGTGGTCGCCGGCTGCTTCCTGCCGGTGGCGGCGGACGCGACCATCCTCAACGTCGCCGTGCCGTCGCTCACCGGGACGCTCGGCGCGACGGCGCGCGAAGTGCTGTGGATCGCCGACGTCTACCCGCTGATGATGGTCGGCCTGGTCCTGATCACCGGACCGCTCGGGGACCGGATCGGGCACAAGCGCCTGCTGACGCTCGGGCTCACGGTGTTCGCGGCCGCGTCCGCGCTGTGCTCGCTGGCCGGCACGCCCGGTGTCCTGATCGCCGGGCGGGCCGTGCTGGCCGCCGGAGCCTCGATGATCATCCCGGCCACCCTGGCGATCATCCGGCAGACCTTCCACGACGAACGCCAACGGGCCACCGCCATCGGCGTGTGGAGCGCGGTCGCCGCGGGCGGGGCGGCGGTCGGCCCGGTGGTGGGCGGGCTGCTCCTGGAGCGCTACTGGTGGGGCTCGGTCTTCCTGATCAACATCCCCGTGGTCGCGGCCGTCCTCGCCTTCGTCGCGGTGCGGTTGGTCAACCGCACGGCCGGGGAGGACGAACCCTGGGAACTCACCTCGCCGCTGCTCGCCGTGATCGGCGCCGTGGGGACCGTCTACGCCGTCAAGACGGCCACCCGCCCGGAGGCACCGCTGGTCGAGGCGGTGCTCCCGGGCGCCCTCGGCCTCACCGCGGCCGCCCTGTTCGTGCGGCGCCAACTGGCGGCCGCCCACCCGATGCTGGACCTCTCGCTCTTCCGGCAGCGCCCGTTCCGGGCCGCGGTGGTGGCGGCGACGGTGCCCGTCCTCGTGCTGGTCGGCATGGAGCTGCAACTGGCCCAGTACCTCCAGTTCGTCCTGGGCATGTCCCCGCAGCGGGCCGCGGTGTTCCTGCTGCCGATGCCGGTGGCCGCCTTCGCCGCCGGGCCGCTCGCGGGCTTCTGCGTCCACCGGTTCGGCGCGGTGGCCGTCATCCCCGCCGGCCTGGCGATGGCGGCGATCGGCTACACCGGGATCGGCCTCACCGCGGCCGGCTCCGGCACGGACGGACCCGGCACGGTGGTCCTCACCGGCTGCCTGGTGCTGATCGGGGCCGGCCACGGCGCCGTGCAGACCGTGGCGTCGGACGCCATCATGACGGGGGCTCCCGAGGAGCGGGCGGGCGCCGCGGCCGCCGTCGAGTCGGTGGCGTACGAGCTCGGCGCCGGCTTCGGCATCGCCCTGCTCGGCAGCCTCACCACCACGCTCTACGGGCACGCGTTCGCCCCGCCGGCGGCCCTCGCGGCGTCGGTGCCCCCGGGCGCGACGGAGTCGATCGGCCAGGCCGTCGAAGCCGCCGGCACGCTCGACGGCCCCTCCGCCGAGGCCGTGGTCCGGACCGCCGGAACGGCGTTCGCCGACGCGTACCAGACGGTGAACGCCGTCGCCGCCGTCCTGGTCACCGCGGTCGCCGTCGCCACGGCCGTCGCCCTGCGACCGGCCAGGCCGGACCGGCCGGATCGCACCGGAGGGGAACGGATTCCCGTCGGATAGCCGCCCACGTACCTCCGCCGCTCAAGCCACCGCCCTTGATCGGTCAACATGCTTGCCCTGAGCTTGACCTGACGTGCCGTCTGCTTGTCCGGGCGCTGCCTCCGTCGACCGGGCCCCGGCGGCCGCGGGTACGACGAGGACCTACCGCGACCCCGATGACCTCCGACACCCCGGTCCACCCGGCCGTTCGCCCGGCCGGGTGGACCGTCACCCCTGCGAGGCGGTCGACCTCGCCCCCGAGGCCCGTCCTCGCCCGTCCCGCGCCGGGCCTTCGGAGCCGGGGAGCTTGCACAGTGGGGAGGGAAGACCCGGGCGCCTTCGGTGTAGCTGCCTTTACGTCAAATAAGGGGACAGGATGGCGGGTTGGGTGCAACGATCGCCAAATCCCTTGTTGGAGGCCGTATGCACACGCCCCGCAGAACTCATGACGACGGCCAGGGCTCTTCGGCCCCTGGGACCGCCGTACGGCCGGCTCCTCCCACGCCGGTCGCTTCGCCCCAGCCGCTACAGCGCGCGACCGGCCAAGGCGGCGCCGCGCCTTCCGGAGGCGTGGCACCCATGATTCAAGCGATCGCCGCAGTGGTCGGTGCTGTCGCCGCGCTCCTCACCGGTGCCGGGGTCCAGTCCACCACCGGCCACCCCTGGGGCGAAAGGACCGTGACGGCTACGACCACGGCTACCGTCACGACAACGACAACGACAACGGCGACGGCGACGGTGACGGCGACGGTCACCGCCACCGCGCAGCCGGCTGTCGCCGCACCACCTGCCCAGAGCACCGTGGCCGGCACTCCGGCGCCGACCACGGCCGGTGCGGCGGGTACGGCGGGTGCGGTGGACGCGGGCTGGCTCCTGACGTTCAATGAACCCGTCACGGTCGCCTTCGAGGGGAGGAACTTCGCCCAGACCCCACCGGGCGTCGGCAACAGCGACTTCCGGGTCGAAGGCACCCCGGGCGGTGATCCGTACATTCAGCTCCTGACCGCCCACCAGGTCGCCGTGGTGCCGCCGGGCGCCGATCCGGGTCCGACCGCCTGCCGGGACCTTTCGGACGCCCAACCGCAGAGCTACGGCCGCCTTCCCCTGCATACGGGTGATCGGTACTGCATGCACCTGGTCACCTACACCGGCGTGCCACTCGCCGTACTGCTGACGGCCCTGAGCGTCAAGAACAACGGTCCGCAGAGCAGCAGCGCGAAGTTCGCCACGAAGATCTGGTCGGGGGTCAAGGCATAGGCACCCCCGGCGGCCCGCGCTCGTCGCGCGGGCCGGCGGGCGGGGCGGGGACGGTCTCGGGGGAGCGGTCAGGAGTGGGCGGTGCCGTAGCGGCGCTGGAAGCGTTCCACGCGGCCGGCGGTGTCCAGGACGCGGCTCTTGCCGGTGTAGAAGGGGTGGCTGGCGGAGGAGATCTCCACGTCTATGACGGGGTAGGTGTTGCCGTCCTCCCACTCGACGGTGGCGGTGCCGGTGACCGTCGAGCGGGTGAGGAAGGCCAGGCCGCCGGCCTTGTCGCGGAAGACGACGGGTCGGTAGGCGGGGTGGATGCCGGGGCGCATCGGGTCTCCTGTCGGGTAGCAGTGAGGGGGGTGGCTCAGCGTTCTTCGCGGAAGGGCACGTGCTGGCGGGCGACGGGGTCGTACTTGCGCAGGGTCAGCCGGTCGGGGTCGTTGCGGCGGTTCTTGCGGGTCACGTAGGTGTAGCCGGTCCCGGCGGTGGAGCGGAGCTTGATGATCGGGCGCAGTTCGTTTCGGGCCATGGCAGGGACTATAGCAAAATGAAATCCATTTTCATCTGGCGTACGATGGCGCCCATGATCAGTAGCGGAGCTCCCCTGTCCCTGCCCGTGCCGCCCCTGCCCGTGACCGTGCTCTCCGGGTTCCTCGGCGCCGGCAAGACCACCCTGCTCAACCACGTCCTGCACAACCGCGCGGGCCTGCGGGTCGCCGTCATCGTCAACGACATGAGCGAGGTCAACATCGACGCCGCCCTCGTCCGCGACGGCGGCGCGGCGCTCTCCCGGACGGAGGAGCGGCTGGTCGAGATGACCAACGGCTGCATCTGCTGCACCCTGCGGGACGACCTGCTGGAGGAGGTCGACCGGCTCGCCCGCGAGGGCCGCTTCGACTACCTCCTGATCGAGTCCAGCGGCATCTCCGAACCCATGCCGGTGGCCGCCACCTTCTCCTTCGCCCGCGACGACGGCGCCACGCTCACCGACCTCGCCGCCCTGGACACCATGGTCACGGTCGTGGACGCCGCGAACTTCCTGCCCGAACTGGCGAGCGGCGACGAACTGGCGGCCCGCGGGCTGGGCCAGTACGAGGACGACGAGCGGACGGTCAGCGACCTGCTGATCGACCAGGTCGAGTTCGCCGACGTGATCGTGCTCAACAAGCTCGACCTGGTGGGGGACGAGGACGCCGTCCGCCTGCGCGCCGCCCTCACGCGCCTCAACCCGGCCGCCCGGATCGTGCCGGCGCGCTTCGGCGCGGTGGATCCGGCCGAACTGCTGGGCACCGGCCGCTTCGACGTCGAACGGGCCCAGCAGGCCCCCGGCTGGGTGGCCGAGCTCAACGGCGACCACGTCCCCGAGACCGAGGAGTACGGCATTACGAGCACGGTCTTCCGCGCCGACCGCCCCTTCCACCCCGGCCGGCTCTGGGAGTTCGTCACCGAGGGCCTGGACGGCGGCGACTACGGCGGCATCCTGCGCTCCAAGGGCTTCTTCCGCCTCGCCACCCGCCCGCACGTCACCGGCCTCTGGTCGCAGGCCGGCGCGGTGGCCCGGTTCGAACCGGCCGGCGTCCACGCGGACGGGCAGGGCCAGGAGCTGGTCTTCATCGGCACCGGCCTGAAGGCGGCCGAGCTGCACGAACGGCTCGCCGCCTGCCTGCTGGCCGAGGGCGAGCCGGTGGACCCGGCGGACGACCGCTTCCCGGAGTGGGAGACGCGCGGCCTGGACGACGCCTGCGGGCTGGAGGCGGTAGCGCACTGACCGGGGCGGGGTGGGGCGGGGTGGGGCCGGGCCGGGCCGGGCGGGGCCGGAGGCGGGTGGCCCCCGTTCGGACCAGCGGGTGTCAGGAAGGCGTCAAGGACGGCCGCCTCCGCGTAGGTCACGCGTCAAGGACGGCCGTCCCCGGTGTTCACTGGGTCTCCACTGGAAGCGCGGGCCCGAACCGGTGCTCCGCCCCCGGATCGGAAGGAACCCGTCATGAGTGAGACCCAGGCCGCCGTGCTCGCCGTCGCGAGGCCGTTGCGCAGCGTCGTACCGGTCGCACCGGCCACCCTCCCGCTGCGCCCCCTGGAGCGCCCGCCGCTCCCTGCGGTCGGCCCGGTCCCGACGGATCGGGGTGAGGACGAGGCCCGACTGCGGCGCGGGCGGCCGGCGCACTGCCGGATCGCCATGGAGTACGTCGACTGACGCCACCCGCGTGCGCGAAAGGGCAGATCTCCCGACCCCGTCGTATGGATGCCGTCAGGAGTCGCGAGGGCGGCGGATTTCGGGACCTATCGTCCATCTTCGTCGAAACGAATCCTGTTTCGACGTCGAACAGAAAGATGGATGTGTGACATGGGCCCCGTATCCCGCCTCAAACGCGCCTTCGCCGGTGGAGTTGCCGTCGTCGCCTTGGTCTCCGGTCTGACCGTGCAGGCCCAGACAGCCCAGGCGGCCCCCGCCGCCCCGGTGGACAAGACCTGCGGGACCCCGGCCGTGCCGGGCGGCGGCAACTGCATGACCTCGCTGATCGGTTCGGTCTTCGACACGATCAAGCTCATGCGCAACGCCGCCAACAACAACAAGCTGGACAACGCGGAGTTCACCCAGAACACCGCGGCGAGGTTGAGCGAGAAGTTCCCCGGATTCAACGTCATGGTGTTCAAGACGGTGGGAACCGACCTCTACGACACCGAATGGTTCACGAACGAGCACAAGGCCGATATGAGGGGAGTCCTGCTCGATACCACCTACAAGCTCAACCATTTCCTGGACAAGGATAAGAAGGACCCCTCCGGCTACGACAAGTTCCGGATCTGGGTGTTCCAGGGGGAGTCGACGTTCCGCAACCGGGGCGACGGCGGCTACATGAACTGGGCGTTCATCGGCAACGACGGTGACAGCGTCAAGAAGGAGCCGTGGACCTGCCGGACGGGCACCGCGCGCCCGTACAAGTGCGACGGCGACGTGCGCACCGTCCACTTCCCCGCGCGGTCCGGCTACGGCGCCAGGACCGGCAGCCTGACCCCCGACTCCAGCGCCCCCGGCTACCACGCCTGCCTGGACGTCAGCGGCAACGGCAGCGCGAACGGCACCCCCGTCCAGATGTGGGAGTGCAACGGCGGCGACGCGCAGAAGTGGACCTACAACGGCTACAAGCTCCGGGCGGCCAACGGCAAGTGCCTCGACCTGGCGGACAACAAGGCGGCGAACGGGAACAAGCTCCAGGTCTGGGACTGCCTGGACATCCCCGGCCAGCGCTGGCACATGTCGCCCAGCGGCGGCCTGCGGCACCTCACGGACCTGGACGACCGGTCGCGGGACGTCTGCGTCGACGACTTCAGCGGCCGGACCGCCAACGGCAGCGCGGTGACGGCCTGGGCCTGCGGCTCCGAGGACCGGCGGGACGCGCCCAACCAGAACTGGGCCTGGGGCGGCACCCCGCCGACCACCGACCCGACCGGCCCCACCACGCCCGGGAACGGCGCCGATGTGACCCTCAAGCTCGACAACGGGCTGGGCGCCGTCCCGGTCGGCGGTAACGCCGGCGCGGCGGTCGTCCCCGGGTTGCGGGGCGGCAACGAGTCCAAGTGGAAGCTCACCTCGGTGGGCGGCGGCCGCTACCGGATCACCAGCTCCTACGGGCTCGAACTCACCGAGAGCGGTGGGTACATGGCCGAACTCCAGCCGTGGAGCAACTCCTCGAAGCAGAAGTGGGAGCTGGCCGGGGTCGGCAACGGGCGGTACCAGATCCGGATCTCCGACGACGACTGCCTCGCCCATGACTCCGACTTCAAGCAGCTCGGGGTGTGGACGTGCAAGCGGGGCTGGCAGCAGGAGTGGGTGCTGGAGTCCGCCTCCGGCGGCGTGATCACGCCGGGCGAGCCCGGCACCCCCAAGGACCCGAAGGATCCGAAGGACCCCAAGCCCCCGACGGGCGGGGGCGGTTCGAGCGTCCCGACCGAGCGGCCGCTGTTCCTGAAGCTCGCCAACGGCCTGGGCGCGTCGGCGCCGAACGAGACCGCGAGCTGGGGCGCGCCGATCGTCGGCGGGATCCTGGGCTACAAGGGCTCCACCTGGACGATCAAACCGCTTGGCGGGGACCGCTACCGGATCGTCAACGACCTCGGGTTCAACCTCACCGAGAACCCCGAGACCTACCTCGCCGAGCAGCAGGCCTGGGGCGGCACCTCCAACCAGAAGTGGCAGATCGTCGGCCTCGGCGGCGGCAAGTACCGGATCCAGGTCTCCGACGACGACTGCCTGACCCACGACTCCGACTTCAAGCAGCTCGGGGTGTGGAGCTGCGAGGGCGGCTGGAAGCAGGAGTGGTCCTTCCAGCTCCTCTGACCGCCCCCGGCGTTGCGTCAGCTGGACGACCTGTTCCGCTACGGGCAGCTGATGACCGTGTCGCCCGCGGTGGCGGTGCAGCTGTCGAAGCCGGAACCGCCGTTCAGGGTGTCGATGCCCGGGCCGCCGTTGAGGGTGTCGTTGCCCGAGCCGCCGGCCAACTGGTCGTCCCCGAGGCCGCCGTAGAGCGTGTCGTTGCCGGTCCCGCCGTCGACCACGTCGTTCCCGGAGCCGGCGTAGACGGTGTCGGCGCCGTTGCCCGCGGTGATGGTGTCGTTGCCGCCGAGCCCGCAGATGACGTCGTTGCCGCCGGTGCCGGTCAGGTTCTCGCCGTTGGCGGTGCCGATGATCGTGCAGCCGTGGGCATTGTTGACACCGATGGTGCCCGAGGCGCTGTTGTTGCCCGGGACGGGGTCGCTCTGGGTCGCGCCGACGGTGGCGGTGTCGGCGAGGGTCCCGGTGGCCCGCGGCTCGACGGTCACGGTGACGGTGGTGCCGGCGCCGGCCGCGAGGGTGCCGAGCGCGCAGTTGGCGCCGGTGGCGGTGGTGGTGCAACTGCCCTGGCCGGGAACGGCGGTGAGCAGGGCGGCCGGGCCGGTGAGGGCGTCCGTCAGGGTGACGCCGGTGGCGGCCTGACTGCCGCTGCGGTTGGTGACCGTCAGGGTGTAGGAGGGGGTGTCGCCGATGCTGGTGGTGGCCGGGCCGGTCCGGCTGACCGACACGTCCACCCCGGCCGGGGTGCCGACGCCGCCGTCGTAGCGGGCCAGCGCCGCGTCACCGTTGCTGAAGCCCGCCGCGACGATCCGGCCGTCCGGCTGGACGGCGGTGCCGAGCGCCTGGTCGAAGCCGCCGCCGAAGTCGGTGGTGGCCTTGCCGTCGCCGCTGAAGCCGGTGTCGAGGCTGCCGGCGGAGGTGTAGCGGGCGAGGGCGAAGTCGCTCGTGCCGCCCGACACGGTCGAGCCGACGGCGACGATCGCGCCGCCGGCCTGCACCGCCACGCCGTAGACGATCTCGCTGCCGCCGAAGTCGGTCGTGACCTTGCCGTCGGTGTCGAAGCCGCCGTCGAGGTTGCCGGCGCTGTTGTAGCGGGCCAGCGCGAAGTCGTTGCCGGTGTAGCCCGCGGCGACGATCTTCCCGTCCGGCTGCAGGGCCAGCGCGTGGGCGAACTCGACGCCGCCGAAGGTGGTGGTGACCTTGCCGTCGCTGCTGAAACCGGTGTCGAGGGCACCGGTGGCGGTGTAGCGGGCGAGCGCGAAGTCGTAGTTGCCGGTGTTGCCGCCGGTGTACCCGGCGGCGACGATCCGGCCGTCGCCCTGCACCGCCACCGCGCGGGCCGCGTCGGCTCCGCCGTCGAAGTCGGTGGTGACCTTGCCACCGGGACCGAAGCCGTTGTCGGGCGAACCGTCGGCATTGAGGCGGGCCAGCGCGAAGTCACCCCCCGTCAGCCCGGCGGCGACGACCTTCCCGTCACCCTGCACCGCCACGCCGAACGCGTCGTCGGCGCCGCCCGTGCCGAAGTCGACGACCGCCTTGCCACCGCTGCCGAAGCCGGTGTCGAGGGAGCCGTCGCTGTTGTACCGGGCCAGCGAGAACCAGCCGACGCCGCCCTCGGGCACCTCGCTGCGGCCGACCGCCACGATCTTGCCGTCGCCCTGGAGGGCGAGGCCGCGCGCCTCGTCCGAGCCGCCGGCGAAGTCGGTCGTCACCTTGCCGCCGGTGCCGAAGCCGGTGTCGAGACTGCCGTCCGGGTTGTACCGGGCCAGCGCGAAGTCGTCGGTGGCGCCCGCGTACCCGGCCACGACGATCTTGCCGTCGGACTGGACGACCACCCCGCGGGCCTCGTCGGCCCCACCGCCGCCGAAGTCGGTGGTCACCCTCCCGCCCGTGCCGAAGGTCGTGTCCAGGTCACCGGGCACGGCGACGGCCACCCCGGGCACGGCCAGCGCCAGCAGCAGCCCGGCGACCGCCACCGCCCCGACCCGCCCGGCCCCGCACCTGTGATCGGGCCTGAGCCCGGAGAAACGGTCCACTTTGAGTCTCCTCGTCGTCACAACGACCACCGTGCCCGGCGGCCCTCCTCCTGGATGAGCGCCCCGCCCCGGAGCGTCGGCACACAGCCTCGGTGCGCCCCTGACAGCCGCCCGGCAACCCCGTCCCCCGCTGCGCCCACTGGCCGGAGGATTCCACCCCGAGGAGTGACCACCGCCCCACTGGCCGGGGAGGGCACTTTCTTGCGGCGCAAGACAATGAATGACTATCTTGTACCGCATGACAAAGGAAGCGCCGGGCTCCGGGCAGCGGCGCAGTCAGCTCCTTCGCGGGGTGCTCGACCTCTGTCTGCTCGCCCTGATCGCGGAACGGCCGCGGTACGGGTTCGAGTTCGCGCAGGGGTTGGCCGAGGGCGGGCTGGAGCTGGTCAGTGACGGGAGTGTCTACCCGCTGCTGGCGCGGATGGAGCGGGCCGGGCTGATCTCGGCGTTCCGGGCGGCCTCGCCGAGTGGGGGCGCGCCGCGGAAGTACTACCGCCTGACCGAGGCGGGGCACGCCGAGCTCGCCACCGGGCGGGCGGACTGGCTGGCCTTCGCCGGGCCGGTCGGCCGGATTCTGAACGACAGTCATTCACCAGGGGAGACACATGACGAGTGAGAAGGTGCTCGCGGCCTGTCGCAGCAACTGGGAGTACCGCGGCGTCGACGAGGCCTCGATCCGGGAGATGCTCGACGAGCTCACCGCGCATCTGGAGGACGCCGCCGCCGTCGGACGCAGTGCCGAGGACGTGGTCGGCCGGGACGTGAAGGCCTTCGCCGCCGACTGGGCGAGGGCGCGCGCGCCGTTCCACCGGCGGGCGCTGCGGACGGCAGGGATGGCGTCCTTCGTGCTCGGCGGCCTGCTGCTGCTCACCCATCTCGTCCGGCGCACCACCGAGTTGAGTGTGACGGCCGACCAGGTGGCGTTCTACGCCGCCCTCGCCACAGTCACGGTCGTCTGGGAGCTGCGCCGGGGCAGCCTGGGCTTTCGGCGCAGCTGGGGGGTGGGGCTGGCGGTCGGCCTGCCGGCGGTCCTGCTCACCCGGTACCTCGTCGGCGACCAACCGCTGTTCACCCTGCCGCTGTGGGTCGCCCCGCTGCTGCTGGTGCCCGGCCTGCCGTACGCCGTGGCGGACGCCCGCGCCAGGAAGGCCGCCGCGCCCGCCGTCGAGCGGTGAGCCGGCGGGGCGGTGGGTTCGGTGGGGTGCGTCGTTCGGCGGCGTCGAAGGCGGGCGCGAGCGGGGTCGCCACCGCGCGGAGCCGCTCCGGCGGTGACGGCGCGCCGAGGCCGAACGCGACCCGCCCGCGCGAAATGACGCCACGTCAGGTCGCTTTCCGCGGGCGGGGACTAGGCTCGTGCCGTGTCATCGTCCGCGCGGGATGCCGCGCCCACCGGCTACGTCCGCGCGAGCCTGCCCGGGGCGGTGCCGCTGCTGGGGCACCTGCCCGCGCTGGTGCGTGATCCGGCCGGGTGGCTGCGGCGGTTGCACCGGTACGGGGACTTGGTGGAGGTGCGGATCGGGCCGTACCGGCTGGTGGTGCCCTGCCATCCGGAGCTGCTGCGGCAGGTGTACGCCGACGACCGCACCTTCGACAAGGGCGGGCCGGTCTACGGGCGGTTCCGGAAGATCCTCGGCAACGGGCTGCCGACCTGCGCCCACGCCGACCACCGCCGCCAACGCCGGATACTGCAGCCGGAGTTCCGGTCCGAGCGGGTGGCCGAGTACGCGGCGGTGATGACCCGGGAGGCGGACCGGCTGGCCGGCTCGTGGCGGCACGGCGAGGTGGTCGACGTGTTCCCGTCCTGCTACCGCTTCGCCATGCGGGTGGTGACCCGCACCCTGCTCGGCTCCCAGGTGCCGGACGCGCTGGCGGACCGGTTGCAGTGGGCCTTCGAGACGGCGTTCGCCGGGGCACTGCGCCGGGTGGTGCGGCTGCCCGCCGGACCCGGCTACCACCGGGCGGTGCGCGCCCTGCGGCACACCGTCACCGCCCTGGTGCGCGAACGACGGACGCGCCACGCGGGCGGGACGGACCTGCTGGCGGGCCTGCTCGCCGCCCGCGACGAGGACGGTACGGCCCTGTCCGACGCCGAACTACACGACCAGGTCGTCGCCATGCTGCTGGCCGGCACCGAGACCACCGCCTCCCAGCTCGCCTGGACCCTTCGGCTGCTGCCGGCCCACCCCGGCGTCCTGGCCGACGTCCACGCCGAGCTCGACGCCGTCCTCCCGGCCGGCCGCCCCGCCCGCTGGGAGGACCTGCCCCACCTGCCCCGCACCGGCCGGGTGCTGACCGAGGCGCTGCGCCTGTACCCACCGGGCTGGGTGCTGCTGCGCCGCTGCACCCGGGAGACGGTGCTCGGCGGGTGCGCCCTGCCGCGCGGCACCCAGGTGCTGCTGAGCCCGTACGTCGCGCACCACAACCCGCGGATCTTCGCCGACCCCGGCCGGTTCGACCCCGACCGCTGGCTGCCGGAGCGGGCGGCCGGGCTGCCCCGCTGGGCGTTCGCCGGCTTCGCCAACGGCCCGCGCCAGTGCCTCGGCGCCGACTTCGCCCGCGCCGAGGCCACGATCGCGCTCGCCACGCTGCTCGTCCGCTGGCACCCGACCCCGGTCGCCACCCGATCCGA
>NZ_JBFBDO010000081.1:0-38850 GCF_040683335.1 Kitasatospora sp. NPDC093806 | reverse complement strand
CCGGCGGCGGCCGTGGCCCGGGTGTGCGCCGCCCCCGCGCCGGGGCCGGCCACGGCGCCGGCGGGCGCGGTGACCGTCGACCCCGCGGTGACCGACGACCTGGCCGCGAAGACCAGGGAGAACCCCCCGCACACCACGTTCTGGCTGCTCCCGGGCACGCACACGCTCCAGCCGGACCGCTACGCCCAGGTGATGGCCAAGGAGGGGAACACCTACCTCGGCGCGCCGGGCGCGGTGCTCGACGGCCGGGGCACCAACAACTACGCGTTCAGCGGCACCGCCCCCGACGTCACCATCAGCCACCTGACCGTGCAGGGCTTCACCGCCCCGCACGACGAGGGCGTGGTCAACCACGACATGGCCGACGGCTGGGTGATCGAGCACACCACGATCCAGCGCAACTCCGGCGCCGGGCTGATGGCCGGCGCCCGCCAGCAGGTGCGCGCCAGCTGTCTGCGCGACAACGGGCAGTACGGGATGAACGCCTACAAGACCGGCGACACCATCAAGGGCCTGCTGGTGGAGGGCAACGAGATCACCGGCAACAACACCGACGACTGGGAGCGGCGCCAGCCCGGCTGTGGCTGCACCGGCGGCATCAAGTTCTGGGCCGTCGACGGCGCCGACATCCGCGGCAACTGGGTGCACGACAACCGCGGCGCCGGGCTGTGGGCCGACAACAACAACAACGACTTCCTCTTCGAGAACAACGTGCTGGAGTCCAACGACGGCACCGCGCTGATGTACGAGACCAGCTACAACGCGGTGATCAGGAACAACACCATCCGGCGGAACAACTGGGTCGAGGGCCGCAAGCACGCCGTCGCGGCCGACAACTTCCCGTACGCGGCGGTCTACCTGTCGGAGTCCGGCGGCGAACCGCGGATCCCGGCCCGCACCGACCGGATCGAGATCCACCACAACGTCCTGGAGGACAACTGGTCCGGGATCACCCTGTGGGAGAACGCCGACCGGTTCTGCAACAGCCCCGCCAACACCTCGACCGGCTACTGCACCCTGCTGGTCAAGGACACCGCGCGGTGCGCGGAGCCGGCCATCGCCACCACCCCGCTGTACGCCGACTGCCGGTGGAAGACCCAGCGGGTGGACATCCACGACAACCGCTTCTCGCTCGACCCGCGGGTCGTCGACTGCGCGGAGTGCGCCCGGATGGCGGTGCTCGCCAACTACGGCACCTACCCGGACTGGTCGCCCTACAAGGGCAAGCGGGTCGCCCAGGCGGTCACCCTCGACCAGGACAACCGCTGGCACGACAACGACTACCGCGGACCGTGGAGCTTCGTCATGGACGACCCCGCCCGCAAGCTCGACGCCGGGCAGTGGCAGGGCCCGCCGTACCGGCAGGACCAGGGCAGCACCTTCGCCCCGCAGGCCGGTGGTTGAGATGACCGGGACCCTCGTGCAGGCGGACGCGCCCGTCCGCACCGGCACGCCCAAGGCCGCCCTGATCGTCTGGGCGCTGCTGGGCCTCAACACGCTCGGCTCCGCCGGGGCGAAGACCATCGTCCGGCTGCCGCGCTCGCTCATCCAGATGGCCACCATGGGCGCGCTGGTCTCGGCGTTCGCGCTGGCGCTCGCGCTCAACCTGCAACTGCGCATCCGCACCAGCGCGTTCCTGTTCCTGCTCAGCCTGCTGCTGGTGCCGAGCCTGATCTCCAGCCTGCACCTGGAGGTCGGCGTCGGCGCGCTGTTCCGCTGCGCCCGGCTGACCATCTTCGTCGCCACGCTCTGGCTGCTCAGCCGCTGGTGGGACGACGGCCTGCTGTTCGTCCGGACCCACATCCGGATGTACTTCGCGGTCCTGGTGTCGGTGGCCGCCGGGCTGATCCTCTCCCCCGGCACCGCCATGCCCGAGTACTACGGCGGGCGCCTGGTCGGCGCGCTGTGGCCGCTCACCCCGCCGCAGATCGGCCAGTACTCCGCGGTGATCATCGGGCTCACCGTGCTGCTCCTGCTGGACCGCCGGATCACCGGGACCAGCGCGGCGATCGTCATCGTGCCGACCTTCGTGCTGCTCGCGATGACCCACACCCGGACGGCCACCGTCGGCCTGCTGGTCGGGCTGGCCCTGGCGATCGGCTCGCTCGTCCTGACCAGCGCCGCCGCCCGCCGGTTCTTCGCCTGGGCGGTGGTGGTCGCCGCGGTGGCCGCGGTGGCCTTCGCCGGCGCGGTGCAGACCTGGTTCATGCGCGGCCAGAGCCAGGAGAACTTCTCCAACCTCACCGGCCGGGCCAAGGTCTGGGACGCCCTGCTGACGGCGCCCCGGACGATCCCGGAGGAGGTGTTCGGCACCGGCCTGGGCGACAAGTCCTTCGGCGGACTGCCGATCGACAACAGCTGGCTGGCCGTCTACAACGAGCAGGGCAAGCTCGGCATCGTGCTGGTGGCGGCGATCCTGATCGTGCTGTTCGGGGTCGCGCTGCTGCGCCCGCCCTCGCTGCCGAGGGCCGGCGCGATCTTCCTGATCAGCTACGTCGCGCTCTCCTCGTACACCGAGGCCGGCCTCGGCGACGCCTCGCCCTACCTGCTGCACCTGGCGCTGGCGGCGGCGCTGCTCGCGACACCCACCGCGCCCGCACCCGCGGCCGCGCTCACCACGGCCACGCCGACCGCGGCCGCACCGACCGCGCCCGCGCCGGCGCGGCGACGCATCCCGCGCTGGGACCGGAAACGGGAGGTGATCTGACCATGCACGTCCTCGTGGTGCACAACCGCTACTCCTCGGCGCAGCCGAGTGGGGAGAACCGGGTCGTCGACGAGGAGGTGGCGCTGCTGCGCGCGGCCGGCCACCGGGTCGACCTGTTCGAGCGGCGCAGCGACGAGATCGCCGGGCGCTCGCTGCTCGGCAAGGTCGCGGTGCCGCTGCTGGTGCCGTGGAACCCGGCGGTCCGCACCGAGCTCGCCGACCGGCTGCGCGCCGAGCGGCCGGACGTGGTGCACGTCCACAACGTCTTCCCGCTGCTGTCGCCGGCGGTGATCGCCGGCTGCGCGGACGCCGGTGTGCCGGTGGTCGCGACCCTGCACAACTACGCCCAGATCTGCCCGCCGGGCACCCTGCACCGGGGCGAGGGGACGTGCACCGAGTGCGTCGGGACGAAGGCGGCGCTGCCCGCCGTCCGGCACGGCTGCTACCGCAACTCCCGGCTGGCGACGGTGCCGCTCGCGGTGAGCATGACGGTCAACCGGCGGCGCTGGTGGTCCGGGGTGGAGCGGTTCTTCTGCATCTCCGCGGCGCAGCGCGAGCTGCTGGTGCGCTCCGGCATGCCGGCCGAACGGCTGGTGGTGAAGCGCAACTTCGTGCCCGACCCGGGCGTGACCCGGGCCGACGACGGCGAGCACGTGCTGTTCCTGGGCCGGCTGACCGAGTCCAAGGGCGTGCGGCTGCTGATGGCCGCGTGGGACGCGCTCGCCGCCGGGGGCGGGGTCGGGGTGCCGCTGGTGCTGGCCGGCGCGGGGCCGCTGGAGGCCGAGGTGACGGCGTGGGCGGCGGGCCGCGAGGACGTGCGCTACGCCGGGCTGTACGACCCGGAGCAGGTCCGGCGGGCGGTCGCGCGCTCGGTCGCCGTGGTGGCGCCCTCGATGTCCATGGAGACCTTCGGCCTGGTGGTCGCGGAGGCGATGGCGGCCGGGGTGCCGGCCGTCGCGGCCGGTCACGGTGCCTTCGTCGAGCTGGTCCGGGACGGGGCCACCGGCTTGCTGCACCGGCCGGGCGACGCGGACTCGCTGGCGGACTGCCTGCGCCGGATCACGGCCGATCCGGCCGCCAACCGGGAGATGGGCCGGACCGCCCGGCACCGTTACGACCAGGCCTTCAGTCCGGCCGTCGGGCTGGAGCGCCTGGAGGAGGAGTACCGCTCCGCGATCGCGGGGCGGTCGGGCGGCGCGCACGGCGCGCCGCCGGTGGGAAGGACGAACGCTGGCCCGCGGCGGGACGCCCGGGCGAGCAGGAAATGGGGGCAGTAGATGACACGTTGCCGACTCTGCGGCTCGACGGCGCTGGGGAGCGTCGTCGACCTGGGGGCGACCCCGCCGTGCGAGAGCTTCCTCGCCGCGGACGAGCTGGACCGGCCGGAACCGACCTATCCGCTGCACCTGCGGGTCTGCACCGACTGCTGGCTCGCGCAGATCCCGCCGCTGATCACCCCCGAGGAGACGTTCACGCAGTACGCGTACTTCTCCTCGTACTCGACCTCCTGGGTGGAGCACGCGCGCTCCTTCGTCGACGGGGCGGTGGCGCGGCTGGGCCTGGGCGCCGACTCCTTCGTGGTCGAGGTGGCGAGCAACGACGGCTACCTGCTGCGGCACGTGGTGGACCGGGGCATCCGCTGCCTGGGCATCGAGCCGTCGGTGAACGTCGGCGCCGCCGCCCGGGAGGCGGGCGTGCCGACGCTCACGGAGTTCCTGGACCAGGCCACCGGTACGGCCGTCCGCACCGAGCACGGCCCGGCGTCCCTGGTGGTCGCCAACAACGTGTACGCGCACATCCCCGACGTGGTCGGCTTCACCCGGGGGCTGCGCGCCCTGGTGGCGGACGACGGCTGGGTCTCCATCGAGGTGCAGCACCTGCTGACGCTGATCGAGGAGAACCAGTACGACACGATCTACCACGAGCACTTCCAGTACTACACGGTCGCCTCCGCGGCCCGGGCGCTGGAGAGCGGCGGCCTCACCCTGGTGGACGTCGAACTGCTGCCCACGCACGGCGGTTCGATCCGGCTGTGGGCCCGGCCGGCCGAGGCGGCCGGCGAGCCGTCCCGGCGGGTGGCCGAGGTGCTGGACCGGGAGAAGGCCGCCGGGCTGCAGGAGCTGTCCGGCTACACCGAGTTCTCGGCCCGGGTGGCGAAGGTCCGCCGGGACCTGCTGCGCTTCCTGGTCGAGGCGGCCGAGCGCGGCGAGACGGTGGTCGGCTACGGCGCCCCGGGCAAGGGCAACACCCTGCTCAACCACTGCGGCGTCCGGCCCGACCTGCTCCCGTACACGGTCGACCGCAACCCCTACAAGCACGGCCGCTTCACCCCCGGCACCCGGATCCCGATCCTGCCGCCCGAGCAGATCGCCACCGACCGGCCGGACTACGTCCTCGTCCTGCCGTGGAACCTGCGGGCCGAGCTGACCGAGCAGTTGTCCTTCGTGCACGAGTGGGGCGGCCGGCTGGTCTTCCCCATCCCGGAACTGACCATCGTCGAGGTGAAGCCGTGAAGGTCGTCCTGTTCTGCGGCGGTTACGGGCTGCGGATGCGCAGCGGTACCTCCGACGACGTGCCCAAGCCGATGGCGATGGTCGGCCCGCGGCCGCTGATCTGGCACGTGATGCGCTACTACGCGTTCTACGGGCACACCGAGTTCATCCTCTGCCTCGGGTACGGGGCCAAGCACATCAAGGACTTCTTCCTCAACTACGAGGAGACGACGTCCAACGACTTCGTGCTGCGGGGCGGGAAGACCGAGCTGCTGTCCACCGACATCTCCTCCTGGACGATCACCTTCGCCCAGACCGGCATCGAGTCGCCGATCGGCGAGCGGCTGCGCCGGGTGCGCCACCACCTGGACGGCGACGAGATGTTCCTCGCCAACTACGCCGACGTGCTGACCGACGCCCCGCTGCCGGCGATGATCGACGCGTTCGCCGAGCGCGACGCCGGCGCGTCGATGATGGTGGTGCCGCCGCAGTCCTCGTTCCACTGCGTGGAGCTGGCCGAGGACGGCCTGGTGGGCGGCATCACCGCGGTGAGCGACATGCCGCTGTGGGAGAACGGCGGCTACTTCGTGCTCCGCCAGGAGGTCTTCGACCACATCCCGGAGAACGGGGACCTGGTCGCCGACGGCTGCACCGAACTCGCCAAGCGCGGGCGGCTGGTGGCCCATCAGCACCGCGGCTTCTGGAAGCCGACCGACACCGTGAAGGAACGGGCCGCGCTGGACGCCGCCTACGCCCGGGGCGACCGCCCGTGGGCCGTCTGGGAGAAGGACGGCTCCGGCGTGAGGACGGCGTGATCCGGCTCGGGGCCGGCCGCCCGGAGCGGATCGTCGCGCTCGGCGCGCACTGCGACGACATCGCGATCGGCGCCGGCGGCACGCTGCTGACGGCGTGCCGGGCGCGGCCCGGGCTGCGGGTGGACGCGCTGGTGCTGTCCGGTGGCGGCGGCGAGCGGGAGCAGGAGGAGCGGGAGGCGCTGGCCGCCTTCTGCCCGGACGCCGACCTGCGGCTGACCGTGCTCAAGCTGCCGGACGGACGGCTGCCCGCGCACTGGGACGAGGCCAAGGCCGCCGTCGAGGAGCTGCGCGGGCGGACCGAGCCGCAGCTGGTCCTCGCGCCGCGCACCGAGGACGCGCACCAGGACCACCGCGGCCTGGCCAAGCTGGTGACCACCGCGTTCCGCGACCACCTGGTGCTCGGCTACGAGATCGTCAAGTGGGACGCCGACCTCGGCCGGCCGACCGCGTACCAGCCGCTGTCCGCGGAGGTCGCGGAGGAGAAGGTGCGGCTGCTGCAGGAGCACTACCCCTCGCAGCGGCACCGCCCCTGGTACGACCGGGAGGCCTTCCTCGGGCTGGCCCGGATCCGCGGCATCGAATGCCACGCGCGCTACGCCGAGGCGTTCGCCGTGACCAAACTCGTTCTCGATCTGGAGGGATGAACCTTGCGCGTACTGCTGACCGGTCACCAGGGATACCTCGGCACCGTGATGGCCCCGGTCCTCGCGGCCGCCGGGCACGAGGTCGTGGGGCTGGACGCCGGCCTGTTCGCGGACTGCGTCCTCGGCCCGACGCCCGACGACCCGGCCGGGCACCGGGTGGACCTGCGCGACGTCACGGCCGAGCACGTCGCCGGGGTGGACGCCGTGATCCACCTGGCCGCGCTCTCCAACGACCCGCTGGGCTCGCTGGCCCCGGACCTCACCTACGACATCAACCACCACGCCTCCGTGAAGCTGGCCCGGCTGGCCCGCGAGGCCGGGGTGCGGCGCTTCCTGTACGCCTCCACCTGCTCGGTCTACGGCGCCGCCGGCGGCGACGAGCTGGTGGGCGAGGACGCCCCGCTGCGGCCGGTGACACCGTACGCGGAGTCCAAGGTGCGGGTGGAGGACGACCTGCACGCGCTGGCCGACGACGACTTCAGCCCGGTGTACCTGCGCAACGCCACCGCGTTCGGCTTCTCGCCCCGGCTGCGCGCCGACATCGTGCTGAACAACCTGGTGGGCCACGCGCTGCTGTCCGGCGAGGTGCTGGTGCTCTCCGACGGCACCCCCTGGCGGCCGCTGGTGCACGCCGCCGACATCGCCCGGGCGTTCACGGCCGCGCTGGTCGCGCCGCGCGAGGCGGTGCACGACCGGGCGTTCAACATCGGCACCGAGGCCAACAACGTCACCGTCGCCGAGATCGCCGAGCAGGTCGCCGAGGCGGTGGACGGCGCGAAGGTGCGGATCACCGGCGAGGCCGGCGCCGACCCGCGGTCCTACCGGGTGGACTTCTCCCGGTTCCGGGCCGCGCTGCCCGGCTTCGACTGCGAGTGGACGGTCAAGCGCGGCGCGGTCGAACTCGCCGACGCCTACCGCGCGTTCGGGCTGACCCGGGAGGCCTTCGAGCGGCGCTTCACCCGGCTGGCCGTGCTGCGCTCGGCGTCCGAGGCCGGTACCGTCGACGACACCCTGCGGTGGCGCCGATGACCGCGCCCGGGGCCGGCGAGCGGATGCACGAGCTGGTGGAGCGGCTGTACCCGATCTGCCGGAGCATCACCGGTGACGGCGTGCGCGCCACCCTGGACATCATCGGCGAGTACGTCCCGCTGCGGGTGCACGAGGTGCCGACCGGCACCCAGGTGCTCGACTGGACGGTGCCGCAGGAGTGGAACATCCGGGACGCGTACATCGCCGACGCCGCGGGCAACCGGGTCGTCGACTTCGCCGCGTCCAGCCTGCACGTGCTCGGCTACAGCGTCCCGGTGGCGGCGACCATGCCGCTGGCGGAGCTGCGCGGGCACCTGCACACGCTGCCCGACCAGCCGTCCTGGGTGCCGTACCGGACCAGCTACTACAAGCCGGAGTGGGGGTTCTGCCTGTCCCAGGAGACCCTGGACGCGATGCCGGACGGCGAGTACGAGGTCCGGATCGACTCCACCCTCGCGGACGGCCACCTGACGTACGCCGAGCACGTCGTGCCGGGCCAGGTCGCCGACGAGGTGATCGTCTCCTGCCACGTCTGCCACCCGTCGCTGGCCAACGACAACATGGCCGGCGTCGCGGTGGCGGTCTTCCTGGCGCGGGAGCTGGCGGAGCGGAACCCGTACTACACCTACCGGTTCATCTTCGCGCCCGGCACCATCGGGGCGATCACCTGGCTGGCCCGCAACGCCGAGCGGGTGATTGGGGCATCCCCTGCTCAAGCGGAGCCGAGAGCTTGGGGAAGGGTGCGGCACGGGCTGGTGCTGGCCTGCGCCGGCGACCGGGGGCAGCTGACGTACAAGCAGAGCCGGCGCGGCGACGCGGAGATCGACCGGGTGCTGCGGCACGTCCTGCGCACCTCCGGGCGGCCGCACCGGGTGGACGAGTTCACGCCGTACGGCTACGACGAGCGGCAGTACTGCTCGCCCGGGTTCGACCTCGGCGTCGGCTCGCTCAGCCGGACCCCGTACGCCGGGTACCCCGAGTACCACACCTCGGCGGACGACCCGTCCTTCGTCTCCCCGGAGGCGCTGGCGGACACCCTCGCGGTCTGCCGGGAGGCGTTCGCCGTGCTGGACCGCAACCGGCGCTACCTCAACCTCAGCCCGTACGGCGAACCGCAGTTGGGGCGGCGCGGGCTGTACGACTCGCTGGGCGGGCGCAGCGACGCCAAGGAGGCGCAGCTGGCCATGCTCTGGGTGCTGAGCCTCTCCGACGGCGAGCAGTCGCTGCTGGACGTCGCCGAGCGGTCCGGACTGCCGTTCGACGCCGTCGCCGCCGCGGCCGACGCCCTGCACGGCGCGGGGCTGGTCAAGACCTGATGAGCGCCGAGGGGAAGCAGACGACGGCACCGGCGCGGGGGCTGGCCGGGCGGCTGTCCTGGGGGCTGGCCGACCAGGCGGTCTCCAGCATGACCAACTTCGCGGTGGGCGTGTTCGTGGCCCGCTCGCTGGGCGTGACCGCGTTCGGCGTGTTCAGCCTGGCCTGGCTGACCTACGGCCTGGTGCTGAACGTCGCCCGCGGGCTGGCCACCGACCCGCTGATGGTGCGCTTCAGCGGCGTGCCGGAGAAGGACTGGCGGGCGGCGGCGGCCCGCTCCTCGGGGACCGCGCTGGTCATCGGCTGCTCCCTCGGCGCCGTCTGCCTGCTGGTCGGGCTCGGCCTCGGCGGCCGGGTCGGGCCGGCGTTCGCCAGCCTCGGCGTCGCGCTGCCCGCGCTGCTGCTTCAGGACTCCCGGCGGTTCGCCTTCTTCGCCGCCGGGGCCGGGCACAAGGCGTTCACCAACGACCTGGTGCAGGGCGTCGCGCTCGTCCCGGCGATGGTCGTGGCGGCCCGGGTGGGCAGCGTGGCCGCCTTCCTGCTGGCCTGGGGCGCCGCCGCCGCGGTGGCCGCCGGGTACGGCTTCCTGCAGTCCGGCATCCGGCCCCGGGTGACCGCCACCCGCGGCTGGCTGCGCGAGCAGCGCGACCTCGGCGGCCGGTACCTGGTCGAGAACGTCAGCCTCAGCGCCGCCGGCCAGCTGCGGGCCTACGGGCTCGGCGCGATCGCCGGGGTCGGCGCGGTGGGCACGGTCCGCGGCGCCGAGCTGCTGCTCGGCCCCTTCCTGGCCCTGCTGATGGGCCTGTCGCTGGTCACCGTGGCCGAGGCGGCCCGGGTGCTGCGGGAGGCCGCGCACCGGCTCGGCGGGTTCTGCCTCCGGCTGGGCGGCGGGCAGGCCGTCGCCGCCCTGCTGTGGGGCGCCGCGCTGCTGCTGATGCCGGACCGGATCGGCGAGCTGGTCCTCGGCGACGTCTGGCCCTCGTCGTCGGAGCTCATCGTGCCGGCCACCCTCGGCGTCGCCGGCGCCGGGCTCGGCACCGGCGCGGCGGCCGGGCTGCGCGCGCTCGCCGCGGCCCGGCGCAGCCTGCGCTGCCAGCTGTTCGCCTCCGCCTGCTACCTGGGCGGCGGGCTCGGCGGAGCCGCCCTGGCCGGCACGGCCGGCTCCGCCTGGGGCGTCGCCACCGCGACCGCCTGCGCCTCCGCCCTGTGGTGGCAGCAGCTGCGGGCCGCCCTGCGCGAGCACCACCGCACGAGCACCACCGAAACACGGAACGACATCCCCGAAGTGAGGACGACATGACCGCCGTACCCCGGTTGAGCATCGGGCTGCCCGTCTACAACGGCGAGGAGTACCTCGCCGAATCGCTCGACGCCCTGCTCGGGCAGACCTACGAGGACTTCGAGCTGGTCATCTCCGACAACGCCTCGACCGACGCGACCCAGGACATCTGCCGCCGCTACGTCGCGCAGGACTCCCGGGTCCGCTACCTGCGGCTGCCCCGGAACATCGGCGCCTCGCCGAACCACAACCGGGTGTTCGCCGAGTGCCGGGGCGAGCTGTTCAAGTGGGCCTCGCACGACGACCTGTACGCCCGGGACCTGCTGAAGCGCTGCGTGGAGGCGCTGGACGAGCGGCCGGACGTGATCCTCGCGCACGCCGACCAGGCGATCGTCGACGGCGACGGCCGGGTCAAGGTGCCCTACGAGTACGGGCTCGCCACCGGCTCCCCGTTCGCGCCGGAGCGCTTCCGCAGCATGCTGTTCGAGCCCGGCGGCGACGACTTCTACGGGGTGATCCGGGCCGACGTGCTGCGGCAGGTCAAGCCGCTCGACAGCTACCACCACGCGGACCGCACCTTCGTCGCCGAGATCGGCCTGCGCGGGCGCTTCCACCAGGTGCCGGAGCTGCTGTACTTCCGCCGGGACCACCCCACCCGCGCCGAGCGGGCCAACCCCTCCAAGCGCTCCCGGTGCGTCAACCTGGACCCGCGCCGGTCCGGCCCGCTGCACCCGACGCCCCGGCTGCTCGCCGAGTACGTCTGGGGCTTCCTGGCGACGATCCGGCGGGTGCCGCTCTCCCCCGCCGACCGGCGCGCCTGCTACGGCCACCTCGCCGACTGGGCGGCCAGCCGGGTCCGGCCGGGCGCCGGCGAGCGGGTCGAGGACCGCGCCCCGGTCGACCCGGACCGGTTCGAGGTCTCGGTGGACGCCCTGGTCGCCGGACGCGAAGGACGGCAGCCGTGACGACCGTACGGAGAACGCCGGTGCGGGTCGGGGTGTTCGGCCTGCTCGGCTCCGGCAACCTCGGCAACGACGGCTCGCTCGAAGCCCTGCTCGGCTACCTGCGCGCCGAGCACCCGGACGCGGTGGTCGACGCGCTGTGCGGCGGCCCCGAGGCCGTCACCGAGCGGTTCCGGATCCCCGCCACCCGGCTGCACTGGTACCGCGGCGAGTACCGGACCGCGTCCCGGGCGGGCTCGATCGCGGGCAAGGGCCTGGGCAAGCTCGTCGACGCCGTCCGCACCGCCGCCTGGGTGCGCCGGCACGACGTGGTGATCGTGCCCGGCATGGGCGTCCTGGAGGCCACCCTGCCGCTGCGGCCGTGGGGCTTCCCGTACGCGCTGTTCCTGCTCTGCGCGGCCGGCCGGCTGCTCGGCACCAAGGTGGCGCTGGTCAGCGTCGGCGCCGCCGAGATCGGCAGCCGGCCCACCCGGGCGCTGGTGCGCTGGTCGGGGCGGCTGGCCGCCTACCGGTCGTACCGGGACGCGCCGTCCCGGGAGGCGATGCGGGCGATGGGCGTGGACACCCGGCGGGACGAGGTCTACCCGGACCTCGCCTTCTCGCTGCCGGTGCCGGTGCCGGCGGCGGGCGCGCCCGCCGGTCCGGAAGGCCCGGTCTGCGTCGGCGTGATGGCCTTCCACGGCGGGAACGACGACCGGGCCCGGGCGGAGGAGATCCACCGGCGGTACCTGGACGGCACCACCCGCTTCGTCCGCGCGCTGGTCGAGGACGGCCGGCCGGTCCGGCTGCTGATGGGCGACGACGTGGACCGGCCGGTGGTCGCCGCGATCCTCGCCGCGGTGGACTCGCCGCTGCTCACCGCCGCCTCGCCGGCCTCGCTGGACGACCTGATGCGGGAGACGGCCGCCGCCGAGACCGTGGTGGCGACTCGGTATCACAATCTGATCTGTGCACTGAAAGTAGGCACGCCGACGCTCGCTCTGACCTACGCTCGGAAGAGCGAGGCGCTGATGGACCGGATGGGCCTGGGCGAGTACTGCCACCCGGCCCGCGAGGTCGACGCCGACCGGCTGATCGAGCAGTTCCGGGCACTGGAGAAGCAGTCGCCGGAGCTGCGGCGGACCCTCGCCGAGCGGAACCTGGCCGCCCGCCGGGAACTCCGGCAGCAGTTCGACGACTTGACGGCGGCCCTCTTCCCGGCGGCCGGCCGCCCGCCGCACGACCGTTCCCCCGCGCACGAGCACGACCACGACCACGCCCCACGGGAGGCTCCATGAAGGTGACCGAAGTCCCGGCGATCGCCGGTGCGTTCCTCTTCGAACCGACGCCCTACGCCGACGAACGCGGCTTCTTCTGCCGCACGTTCGACGCCGAGGTGCTCCGCTCGGTCGGCATCGACCCGGACGCCTTCGTCCAGCACAGCCTGTCCCGCTCGGTCCGCGGCGTGCTGCGCGGCCTGCACCTGCGCTCCGGCGCGGGCGAGGCCAAGCTGGTGCGCTGCTCCTCCGGCGAGGTCTTCGACGTCGTCGTGGACCTGCGGCCGGACTCGCCGACCTACCTGGGCCAGGCCCACTTCGAGCTGAGCGGCGAGACCCAGGCGAGCGTCTACATCCCGGCGGGGTGCGCCCACGGGTTCCAGGCGCTGACCGACACCGCCGACGTCTCGTACCGGATCGACCGCCCGCACGACCCGGCCGAGGACGTCACGATCGCCTTCGACGATCCCCAACTCGCCGTCCCCTGGCCGCTGCCCGCCACCTCGGTGTCCGACCGGGACCGCAAGGCGCCGGGCCTCGCCGAGGTCCTCGCCCGGTCCCCGCGGCCCGAGGGGCGGTGAGGCCGACATGGACACCGGACACACCGACGAGTTCAGCCTGCCCCGGTCGCGGGCGGCCAACGAGCGCCTGCACGCCCTGATCCCCGGCGGCGCCCACACCTACGCCAAGGGCGACGACCAGTACCCCGAGCACCTGGCCCCGGTGATCAGCCACGGCCGCGGCGCCCACGTCTGGGACGTCGACGGCAACCGCTACGTCGAGTACGGCTCCGGCCTGCGGTCGGTCAGCCTCGGCCACGCCCACCCGCGCGTGGTCGAGGCGGTCCGCCGGGAGCTCGACCGGGGCAGCAACTTCGTCCGCCCGTCCGTCCTCGAACTCGACGCCGCCGAACGGTTCCTGGCCACCGTGCCGACCGCCGAGATGGTGAAGTTCGCGAAGAACGGCTCCGACGTCACCACCGCCGCGGTGCGGCTGGCCCGGGCCGTCACCGGGCGGTCCCGGGTGGCCGTCTGCGCCGACCACCCGTTCTTCTCGGTCGACGACTGGTTCATCGGCACCACGCCGATGTCGGCCGGCATCCCGGACGCGATCACCGAGCTCACCCTGGCGTTCCCGTACGGCGACCTGGCCGCCACCGAGGAGCTGCTCACCCGGCACCGGGACGAGGTCGCCTGCCTGGTCCTCGAACCGGCCGGCCACGCCGAGCCGCCGCCCGGGTACCTCGAAGGCCTGCGCGCGCTGGCCGACCGGCACGGCTGCGTGCTGGTCTTCGACGAGATGATCACCGGCCTGCGCTGGTCCGAGGCGGGCGCCCAGGGCCTGTACGGCGTCGTCCCCGACCTCTCGACCTTCGGCAAGGCGCTGGGCAACGGCTTCGCCGTCTCGGCGCTCGCCGGGCGCCGGGAGCTGATGGAGCACGGCGGGCTGCGCCACTCCGGCGACCGGGTCTTCCTGCTGTCCACCACGCACGGCGCGGAGACGCACGCGCTGGCCGCCGCGATGGCCGTGCAGACCACCTACGCCGAGGAGGGCATCACCGCCCGGCTGCACGCCCTCGGCGAGCGGCTGGCCGCCGGGGTGCGCGAGGCCGCCGCCGCTGCGGGCGTCGGCGACCACGTCCTCGTCCGGGGCCGGGCCAGCAACCTGGTCTTCGCCACCCTCGACGAGGACGGACAGCCCTCGCAGCCCTACCGCACCCTGTTCCTGCGCCAACTCCTGGCGGGCGGCGTGCTCGCCCCGTCCTTCGTGGTGAGCAGCGCGCTCGACGACGCCGACATCGACCACACGGTCGACGTGGTCGCCCGGGCCTGTTCCGTGTACCGGAAGGCGCTGGACGCCGGGGACCCGACCCCCTGGCTCGCCGGACGCCCGGTGAAACCCGTGTTCCGCCGCCTGGTCTGACGCTCCGTCGGCTGATCCGGCATCAGCGACGTTCTCGCCGGGCGGCGTCCGCCGTCCGGTCGACCAGCCACCCGGTCGCCGGCACCACCGCCAGCGCGGTGCAGAAGCCGCCGAGGGTGTCGGTCGGGTAGTGCGCGCCCATCACGACCTGCGCCCAGCCCATCGCGGCGCCGGCGACCAGCGCCGCGGCGAGCAGGAGCAGCAGGCCGGCCGTCCTGCCGGGACCGGGCCCCGGCCCGTCCCGGCCCCGGCGGTGGGTCGCGAGCAGCGTCACCACGAGGGCGAGCGCGGTGGCGAAGGCGGTGTGCCCGCTCGGGTAGGACAGGTAGCCGCCGTGGATGGTGCGTCCCACCACGTGTTTGAGCACCGTCGTCAGCCCCACCGCGAGGCCGACGGCGACGACCGTGAACACCGCCGCGCGCGGCCGCCGGAGCAGCAGGCAGCCGGTCAGGACGGCCGCGACCAGCACCGTCGCCCCCACCGGCTCCCCCAGGGCGTCCAGCACCGACGCGAGGTCCCACCAGAGCGGCCCCGGACCGTCCAGCGCCTCGCCGACCCGTGCGTCCACCGACCCCGGGGCGCCCACGCCGGCGTACCGGATCCCGAGCGCGAGGACCACCGCGGCGGCGAGGGCCGCGATCAGCCCGAGGCCCCCGCGCGGTGCCGGGAGCAGCCGCGCGGGCGCCGGCCGGCCGGGGTGGCGGGCCGGCGCCTCGGGCTCCACCTTCTGAGGCATGGGCCGAGTATGTCAGCGGCCCACCGGGGCCGGCAGGCGTTCCCGGAGATCGGTCCCGGGCCCGTCCGCTCCACCTCCGTCGGGCCCGGGCCCGTCCGCTCCACCTCCGTCGGGCCCGGGCCCGTCCGCTCCACCTCCGTCGGGCCCGGCCCCGTCGGACAGCGCCCGGTCGGCCGCGGCCTGCAGGGCGTCGAGGTCCTCGGCGATCTCCGCGCCGGCGACGGCGTCCGGCAGTTCGTCCTCCAGGTACCGCAGCGGCCGGTGGCGCAGGCCCAGGGCGCCCCAGGCGACCAGCAGCAGCCCGCAGGTGACGAGCAGCAGGCCGGTGCCGCGGCCGGGCCCGGTGCCGAGCACCCGGCCCACCGTGTCCGCCAGCGCCCCGCCCTCGTCCAGCAGGCCCGCGAAGGCCCCGGCGAGCGGCGGGGCGGTGAGGAAGGCCAGCGGGGTCATCGCGACGGCGAGCATCTGGTTGGTGGCGAGCACCCGGCCCTGGAGCTCCGGGCCGACCTTGAGCTGGATGATGGCCAGCCAGTGCGCGTTGAGGATGCTCATGGACGCCCACCAGACCAGCGCGCCCACGGCCGCCAGCGGCACCGACGGGCGCAGGCCGACCAGCACGACGCCGAGGCCGACGCCGCTCACGAACCCGACCATGCCGGTCGTCCGGCGGGCCGTGCCGCCCCAGAGCGCCACGATCAGGCTGCCCGCCACGGCTCCCGCGCCGCCGACCGCGGTGACCACGCCGACCGCCGTGGTGCCGGTGAAGGAGAGCAGGCTCGGGACGGTCAGCGTGACGGCGAGGGTGCCCAGGTAGTTCTCCACCATGAAGAAGACGATCATGACCAGCAGCGGGCGCCGCCGGACCAGGAACCGCCAGCCGCCGACGATCGCCCGGCCGAAGGACTCCTCCTGCCGGCGGAACAGCCGGTCCGGGAAGCGCACCAGGAGCAGCGCGGCCAGGCCGACGAGGAACGAGGCCACGTCCACGGCCACCACCCAGGGCAGGCCGACCAGCCCGATCAGCGCGCCGCCTGCCAGCGGGGCGATCAGCGTCCCCAGGCCGGCCCCGAGGTTGGCCAGGCCGTTGGCCTGCACCAGGTAGGGCTTGGGGACGAGTTGGGCGACGGCCGCCAGATAGGCCGGCCGCCGGAACGCGGTCACCAGCGACATCACGCCCACGGTCAGGCCGACCTGCCACAGCGCCGGGCCGCCGGTCCACAGCGCTGCCGCCAGCGAGACCGTGGCGGCCGCCGAGACGGCGTCGCAGCCGAGCATGACCCGGCGGCGGTCGATCCGGTCCGCCACCGCGCCGCCCAGCGGCGCCGCGACGATCGCCGGGAGCATGGCGAGCATGCTGACCAGCGCGTAGTCGAGGATCCGCCCGCTGCGCTGGTAGGCCCAGACGCCGAGCGCGAACGAGGTCAGCGCGCTGCCGATCAGCGAGACCGTCTGGCCGGCGGCGACCAGGTAGAAGTCCCGGAGGTCGCGCCGCGCCCGCCGGCCGGTGACGGTGACCTCGGCGAGCGGCTCGGGCAGCCGTCCGTCGGCCCAGGCGCCGAGCCGCTCGCCGATCAGCGCGGCGAGCCGGCCGGCCTGGTGCTTGAGGAAGTAGTGGCCCGCGCGGGGGACGGTGGCCAGCTCGACCCGGTCGGCGAAGGCCCCCCACTCGGTGAACCGCTCCTGGTAGAGCTCGGTGGAGCGGTCGCGCTCGCCGATCACGCAGAGCACCGGGGCCCGCAGCCGCCGGGGGTCCTGCCTGGTCAGCTCGTCGGTGAACCAGCCCTGCGCCTGGTCCACGTCGTGCCGCAGCCCGCGCAGCACGGTCCGCTGCGCCGCCTCGACGGCCGCGCCGTCCTCCGCCCCCTCCTCCTCCAGGCCGCCGATGGTGCGCAGGAACTCCCGGTAGGCCCGGTCGGAGGTCCAGCGGGTGGCCGGGAACCGGCGGCGCAGCCAGGTCGAGAAGCGGCCCGGCAGCCGCGCGCCGGGGAAGCTCCCGCCGATCACCAGGCCGGTCACCGGGACGCCCTCGGCCTCCAGCCGGAGAGCGAGCGCGGTGGCCGCGGCGGAGCCGACGCAGTGCCCGTACACCGCCACCGGACCGGTGACCGGGTGGGCCGGGTCGGTGAGTTCGGCGACCACCCGGTCGACCAGCGCGGTCAGCGGGAGCAGCGGCTCGTCCGGCCGGGCCGGGTCGTGGCCCGGCAGTTCCACGGCCAGCACGGCCGCGCCGGGGACGGCGGCGGCGAGTTCGCCGGCGAGCGGGCCGTAGGAGGCCGCGGAGCCGCCGCCGTAGGGGACGCAGACCACGGTGACGGTCGGCACCCGGCCGGGCGGGGGGCCGGCCAGCCGGTGCAGCAGTCCGCGCCCGCCGTCGGGCCCGTCGGCCCCGGCCGCGTCGAGGAACGCGGCCAACTCGCGGACGGTGGGCCGGGTGAACAGGTCGATCACCCGGAGCGCCGGGTCGATCGCCCGGACGGCGCGCACCGCCCGGAAGGAGTCCCCGCCGAGGGCGAAGAAGTCGTCGTCGACGCCGATGCCGTCGGCCGCGCCCGGTTCGAGGACCTGCGCCCAGGCCTGCGCGACGCGCAGCTCGGTCGGCGTGCTCGGGGCGATCCGCTCGCCGGCCGCGGCCGGCTCGGGGGCGGGCAGGGCGGCGCGGTCCACCTTGCCGTTGGGGGTGAGCGGCAGGACGGGGAGGACGACGATCGCCGAGGGCACCAGGTAGTCGGGCAGCCGCCCGCGCAGGGCCGTGCGCACCCGGGCGACGTCGACGGTGGACTCGGCGCCTGCCGCGGTCACCCAGGCGGCGAGCCGGCGGGCGTGCGCCTCACCGACCGGCAGGACCACCGCCTCGCCGATCTCCGGCAGGTCGCGCAGCGCGGCGGCCACCTCGCCCGGTTCCACCCGGAAGCCGCGGATCTTGACCTGGTCGTCGATCCGGCCGAGGAACTCGAACAGGCCGTCCTCGGTCAGCCGGACCCGGTCCCCGGAGCGGTAGCACCGCCCGGTGCCGGTCACCGGGTCCGGGACGAAGCGCTCGTCGGTCAGGTCGGGGCGGCCGAAGTAACCGCGCGCCACGCTCGGCCCGCCGATCCACAGCTCGCCGGGCACCCCGGCGGGCAGCGGCCGGCCCCCGGCGTCGGCCACGTGGCAGTCCACGTCGGCCAGTGGCCGGCCGATCGGCACCGTGCCCGTCCGCCGGTCCGCCGGGACCTCGTCCACGGCGCAGCCGAGCACGGACACCGTGGTCTCGGTGGGGCCGTAGTGCACCTGGACGGCCAGCCCGGGCCGGGCGGCCCGGATCCGGTCCACCAGGTCCCAGGGGCAGGCCTCGCCCGCGAGGATCAGCAGCCGGCGGGGCAGCACGCGGCCGAGGTCCCCGTGGGCGGCGAGCAGTTCGAGGTGGCTCGGCACCATCTTGACCGCGTCGACCGGGTGCGCGGCCAGGTACCGCCCGTACGCCTCCGGGTCGGTCGCCACCTCGCGGTCCACCAGGTGCAGCGTGCCGCCGAAGGCCAGCGCGCCGAACACGTTGGTCAGGCCGAGGTCCGCCGCGTGGGTCGACACCAGGGCGAAGGAGCCCCCCGCGACGCCGGGGTCGGTCAGCCGCTCCGCCACCGCGTGCAGGTAGTGCACGATCTGCCGGTGCTCGACGGTGACGCCCTTGGGGCGGCCGGTGGAGCCCGAGGTGAAGATCAGGTAGGCCGGACCGGCCGGATCGACGGTCACCTCCGGGGCCGTGTCGGGGCTTTCCGGTGCGGGGTCCGGAGCGTCGAGGAGTAGCGGCTCCACGACGCCGTGCGTCCCGCCGTCCGCGCCGCCCGCCGGGAGCCGGTCCGCGAACTCCCGCTCGGTGAGCACGAATCGGGCGCCCGCCGTCGCCAGGAGGTCGGCCAGCCGGTCGTCCGGGTAGGCGGGGTCGAGCGGCAGGTAGACCGCGCCGGCCTTGAGGGTGGCGAGCAGGGCGACCACCAGCGGCGTCCGGCGGTCGGCCAGGACGCCGACCGGCTCTTGCGATCCGACCCCGGCGGCGAGCAGCCGGTGGGCGAGCCGGTTCGCCCGCGACTCCAGCTCTCCGTAGGTCAGTTCGCCGTCGGGGCCGACCACCGCCGTCGCCTCGGGCCGTTCGGCGGCGTGGCGCTCGACCAGCCGGTGCAGCGGCTGCGCCAGGTCGAAGGTCCGGCGCGGCCCGGACCGCAGCGGTCCGTCCACCGGCTCCAGGGGCACCTCGCGCACCGGGCGGTCGAGGTCGGACAGCACGCCGGCCAGCAGGGCCGGGTACCACGCGGTGATCCGCCGCGCGGTGGCCGGGTCGAAGAGGTCGGTGCGGTAGATCAGCGAGCCCTGGTAGGTGTCGCCGGTGCCGTCGGTGCTGTCGGCGGTGGTGGCCGCGAACGCCAGGTTCAGGTCGAACTTCGCGGTGGTCGCCGGCGGTGCGAAGACCCGCGCCGTCAGTCCCGGGAAGCGGGGCGCCGCCGCCGGGGTGTCGATCACATTGAGGAGGACCTGGAAGAGCGGCGTGGCGGCGAGGTCGCGGGCCGGGCGCAGCCGGTCCACGATCCGCTCGAACGGGACCTCGGTCCGGGCGAAGGCCTCCAGCGCCACGTCCCGCACCCGGCGCAGCAGTTCCCGGCCGGTCGGCGCGCCCGACAGGTCGGTCCGCATGGTGAGCGTGTTGATGAAGAAGCCGATCGTGCGCTCGGTGTCGGGGTGCCGCCGGCCGGCCTCGGGCACGCCGACCGGCACGTCGTCCACGCCCGACAGCCGGGCCAGCAGCTCCTGCCAGACCGCGAGCAGCACCATGAACGGCGTGCAGCCGAGCTCGGCGGCCCGCGCCCGCACCTCGGCGGTCAGGGCGGCCGGCAGGACCACCGGCAGCTCGGCGCCGGTCCCGGCCGGGATCGGCGGGCGCGGGCGGTCGGTGGGCAGGTCGAGCACCGGGTCCAGGCCGGAGAGCGTCCGGACCCACCAGTCGAGGTCGGCCTCGGCGCGGCCGCCCTCGTCCGGCCGCCGGGCCAGCCAGTCGGCGTAGTCCGGGTACTGGACCGACGGCGGGGCGGGGGGCTCGGCCAGTCCGAGCCGCGCCGCGTAGAGCGCCGCCAGCTCGGCCACCGCGACCGTCCTCGACCAGGCGTCGAAGGCGATGTGGTGGACGGCCAGGGCCAGGACGTGCTCCTCGGCGCCGAGCCGGAACAGGGCCGCCCGCAGCGGCGGTTCCACCGCCAGGTCGAACGGCCGGCGCAGGTCCTCGCGCAGTCGGCGGTCCAGCGACTCCCGGCCGTCCGGCCCGGTCAGGTCGACCTCGGCCAGCGGCACCGCGTCCGCCGGGCCCGGCACCGCCGTCGGCTCGGCGTCCGGCTCCGCGTCCGACTCCCCGGCCGGCTCGACGATCAGGCTGCGCAGGACCTGGTGCCGTTCGGCGAGGTCCCGCACCGCGCCCAGCAGCGCGGGCCGGTCCAGCGGTCCGTGCAGGTGCAGGGCGACCGGGATGGTGTAGGCGGTGCTCTCCGGGTCCAGCTGGGTGAGGAACAGGAGCCGGGCCTGGGCGGCGGACAGCGGGGCCGGGGCGCTCGGGTCGGGCCGGGCGGGGATGGCCGGGGTGCTGCGGGCAGCGGTGCGGCGGGCCGAGGTGAGCCGGGCGCGCAGGGCGTTGGCGAGCTGGGGGTCGCGTCGCTGCCCGGTCGACGGTTCGGTGGACGGGGCCGTGGACAGCTCGGTCATGCCGCACCTCCGGCGGGGGCGGTGGCGGTCGCGGAGGTCTCGGCCTCGGCGAGGTCGGCCAGCAGCAGGGCCTCCAGCCCGGCCGCGAAGTCGGCCAGCACCGGCCGTTCGAACAGCAGCCGCACCGGCAATGGGAGGTCCAGCGCCGCCGTCAGCCGTCCGGCGACCCGGGTGGCCGCCAGCGAGTGCCCGCCGAGCGCAAAGAAGTCGTCGTGGGCGCCGACCCCGGCGACGCCGAGCACCGCCTCCCACACCTCGGCCGCCAGCAGTTCGGCGTCGGTGCGCGGGGCGATCCGCTCCCGGCCGGTCCCGCCGCCGGGTGCCGGGAGGGCGCCCCGGTTCACCTTGCCCGAGACCGTCAGGGGCAGCGCGTCCAGCACCACCCACCGCCGGGGCACCAGGTGCTCCGGGAGGCGGGCGCGCAGGCGCTCCTCCAGCGCGGGTGTGCCGAGGGTGGTCGCCGCTTGGGCCGCCACCGCGAGGTAGCCGACCAGGTGGGCGTCGGCGCCGTCGCCGAGGACCACGACGGCCGCGTCCCTGACCGCCGGCTCCGCGCGCAGGGCGGTCTCGATCTCGCCGAGTTCGATCCGGTGGCCGCGCAGCTTCACCTGCTGGTCGCGGCGGCCCAGGAAGTCGAGGGTGTGGTCCGGTAGCCACCGGGCCAGGTCACCGGTCCGGTAGCGGCTGGAGCCCGGTGCGAGCGGGTCCGCGGTGAACGCCGCCGCGGTCGCCTCGGGCCGCTCCCGGTAGCCCCGGGCGACGCCCGCGCCGCCGATCCACAGCTCGCCGACGACGCCCGGGGGCACCAGCCGGCCCATGGCGTCCAGCACATAGGCCCGCTCCCCCGCCAGCGGTCGGCCGATCGGCACCGAGTCGCCGACCGGCGCCGTCACCCGCGCCATGGTGGAGTAGACCGTGCTCTCGGTGGGCCCGTAGGCGTTCCACAACTCGCCGGTGCGGGTGAGGAGTTCGCGGGCCAGCTCCGGGTCCAGCGGCTCGCCGATGCTGACCACGCGGACCCGCGGTCCCGACCACCCGGCCGCGACCAGCATCCGGAGTGTGGTCGGCGTCGCGGTCATCAGGGTCACCCCCGCCCCGTCCAGGAACCGCGCGACGGCGTACCCGTCCACCGTGGCCCCGCGCTCCGGCATCGCCAGCCGGAGCCCGCAGGCCAGGGCGACCCAGAGTTCGAACCCGAACACGTCGAAGGCCGGCGAGGTGAGGCCCGGCAGCACGTCGTCGGGCCGGACGCCCGGGGTGAGTCGCATCGCGGCCACGAAGGCCGCCAGGTTCGCGTGGGTGACCTCCACACCCTTGGGGCGGCCGGTCGAACCGGAGGTGTAGAGGAGGTAGGCGAGGTCCTCAGGGGCCGGCTCGGGCAGGCTCACCGGTCCGGGGTCGGCCGGGCCGTCCGGATCGTCCGGGCCGTCCACGTCGAGGACGGCGACGCCCAGCGGCCCGGCCAGCTCGGCGGCGAGCCCGCGCGTCCCGGCGGCGGCGAGGACGACGCCCGCCCCGGAGTCGGCAAGCTGGGCGCGCAGCCGCTCGGCGGGCTGGTCCGGCTCCAGCGGGAGGTAGGCCGCGCCGGCGCGCAGCACGCCGAGCAGGGCCGCGGGCAGGTACCGGTCGCGCGGGAGGCAGACCCCCACGGTGAATCCCGCCCCGGGCGCGTGCACGGCCGGTCGCGCCGCGCGCAGGGCGGCGGCCACCCGGCGGGACCGGTCGGCCAGTTCCGCGTAGCCGAGTTCGCCGGCCGGGTCGGTGACGGCCACCGCGTCCGGCCGCCGGGCCGCGTGGTCGAGCACGGCCGCCACCACCGTCCGCGGGCCGTCGTCCGGCAGCGGGACCCCGGTGCCGGCGGCGAGCAGCGCGGCCCGCTCCTCCGCGCTCACCAGCTCGACGGCCGACAGCGGACGGTCCGGGTCGGCCGCCGCGGCGTGCAGCACGCGCAGCAGCCGGTCGGCGAAGGCCGCGGCCTCGGCCGGGCCGAACCGGTCGGCTTCGTAGGCGAGTTGGAGCTCGGGCCCGTGCACCGTGTCGTTGACGAACACGGTCAGCGCCGCCTGCGTCCCGCCCCCGGTGGCCTCACCGAGCAACTCCAGCCGGACGCCGTCCTGCTCCACGGCCACCGGGAGGCCGGAGGGCTGGAAGGAGAGCACGACGGGGGTGCCCAGGGATCCCCGTGGGTGTTCGATCCCGGCCGCCCGGAAGGCCTCCTGCACGGTGAGCCCCGGGTGGTCCAGAGCGCGGGCGGTCGCGCCGGCGGCGCGGCGGACGGCGTTGCGGAAGGACAGCCCCTCCGCCAGCCGCAGCCGGACCGGCAGGACACCGACCAGCGGCCCGATGACCGTCTCCAGTTCGGGCTCGGCCCGGTGCGCGACGGCGGCGCCCAGCAGGACCTCGGTGCGGCCGGTGCAGCCGGCGACCAGGACCCCGAGCGCGGTAAGGAAGGTCGCGAAGGGGGTGGCCCCGCAGTCGGCGGCGAGCCCGTCCAGCGCGGCGGCCGTCGCGGCGTCGAGGGGGCGGACGAGCCGTTCGCCGGACGGCTTGGTGGGTCGGGCGGGAACGGCGGGCCGGGTGGGCTCGGCGGGCGGGGCGGACTCGACGGACCCGCTGGGCCCCCCGGACCGGGCTCGGAAGAGGTCCAGCGGCGGGACGGCGTCGGCCAGTTCGCGGGCCCAGAAGGCGCGGAGCGCCTCGGCCCGGTCGGAGCCGGCGGCCAGTGCGCGCTCGTACAGCGCGAGGTCGCCGACCTCGACGGGCGGCGGCGTGGCGCCCTGCCCCTCCCCCAGACCGGCGGCCAGCTCCGTCATCAGCAGGCCGATCGACCAGCCGTCGAAGGCGACGTGGTCGGTCACCAGGACCAGTTCGGCGGTGTCCTCGTCGAGCCGGAGCAGGGTGGCCCGGAGCAGCGGGGTCTCGGTGGCGAGGTCGAAGGCGTGGGCCGCGGCGGCGCGGGTCAGTTCGGCGGCCCGGCCCGCCCGTTCCGCCTCGGGCGCACCCCTCAGGTCGTGCTCCTCGAACGGCACCGGGGCCGGCGGGCGGACCAGCGTCACCGGCCCCTCGTCGGCGCCCGGGGCGGCGGCGTCCGCCATGGCTCCGTCCCGCACGACGCTGCGCAGCACCTCGTGCCGCTCGACCACCGCGTCCAGCGCGGCCCGCAGCCGCTCCGTCCCCGGCAGTCCGCGCAGGCGCAGCCGGAAGGCGACGGTGGTGGCGCGCTCGGCGGAGCCGACCTGGCGCAGCAGCCACATCCCCTGCTGCGCGGAGGTCAGCGGGTAGCGGTTCCGGCCGGTGTGCCGGACCGGCGCGGACACCGGGACGCCACCCGACCGTCCGTCCGCCCCATCCACCCCATCCGGCAGCAGCGCGGCGAGTCCGGCGACGGTGGGCGCGGCGAGGAAGGCGGTCAGCGGGACGGGTCTGCCGAACTCGCGACCCAGGACGGCGCAGATCCGGGCGGCCGCCAGGGAGTGGCCGCCGAGCGCCCCGAACTCGTCGTGGACGCCGACCTCGGCCAGCCCGAGCACCCCGGCCATGAGCTCCGCGATCCGCCGCTCGGTGCCGGTGCGCGGGGCGGTGTAGTCCGTGTCGTCCGCGCGCCCGAACTCCAGCGCGGCGAGCACGGCCCGGTCGGCCTTGCCGGTCGGCCCGACGGGCAGCCGGTCGAGGACCGCGATCCGCGAGGGCACCAGGTGCTCCGGCAGCAGGTCCCGGAGCCAGGCCCGCAGCCGCGACTCGGTGAGCGCCGGGTCGGCCGTCTCCGCGTAGGCCGTCAGCCGCCGGGTGCCGTCCGGGTCGGCCGGCGTCAGCGCCACGGCGTGCCGGACGGCCGGGTGCCGCGCGAGGGTCGCCTGGACCTCGCCGGGTTCGACCCGGAAACCGCGGACTTTCACCTGGTCGTCGATCCGCCCGGCGAAGTGGTGGCGGCCCTCCGTCCGCCGGACCAGGTCGCCGGTCCGGTAGTGCCGGACGCCGGCCGGGTCGGTGACGAACCGTTCGGCGGTCAGCTCCGGCCGGCCCAGGTATCCCCGGGCGACCAGCGGGCCGGACACCCAGAGCTCGCCGACCTCGCCGTCGGCGAGCGGGTTCCCGGCGCCGTCGCGGACCGAGAGCCCGCTCCCCGCGTACGGCGAGCCGATCGGCGGTTCCTCCCGTCCGGCCCCGGGCACCTCGTACGTCACGCAGCTGACGGTGCACTCGGTCGGGCCGTAGCTCTGGACGACCCGGCGGACGTCGGTGTTGGCGTGGATCCGGTCCGCCAGGGCCCGGGTGAGCGCCTCGCCGCCCGCGCGGACGGTGCGCACGCCCGGCGGCAGCGGCTCGCGCAGCAGCGCGGCCAGGGCGGACGGGGTGCCGTAGACCATGGTGACCTGGTCCCGCGCGGGAAGGGTGGGCAGGGCGAGCAGGTTCTCGGCGAGGATCACCGTCCCGCCGCGGAGCAGCGGCAGGAACAGCTGGGTCACCGACGGGTCGAAGCAGACCGAGGTCGCGGCCAGCATCCCGCGCAGCTCGTCGGCCGCGTAGACGCCCGCCTCCCAGCTCAGCAGGGCCGCCACGTTGCGGTGCTCGACCACCACGCCCTTGGGCCGGCCGGTCGAGCCGGAGGTGTACATCACGTACGCTGCGTCCGTCGGCTCGGCGGATATTGCATCGTCGTGGTCGCCCTCACCCACCGTCACCGTCCCCACGAGCAGCGGCGCGACGCCGGTGGCCCGGAGGGCGCCGAGCGCGTCGCCGCGCCGTTCGAGGACGGCCGCCGAGGTGACCAGCTGGGCGATCCCGGCGTCGGCGGCGATGAACTCCAGGCGGTCCGCCGGGTAGGCGGGATCCAGCGGCACATAGGCCGCGCCGGCCTGCCAGACCCCCAGCAGCGCCGGTACCAGCCACTCGTCCCGGTCCAGGCAGACGCCGACCAGCGAACCCCGCCCGACGCCCCGACGGCGCAGCTCGCGGGCCACCGCAGCGGCCCGGCGGTCGAGTTCGGCGTACGTGGTCCGGACCGACCCCGCCACCACGGCGATGTCGTCCGGGGTCCGCCCCGCCTGTTCCCGGATGGCCCGGTGCACCGGGTCCATCCCGAACGCGCTCGTCGACATCACTGTCGAACCCCCCTTGATGAACTTGCCATGACACCGGATCCGGGTCTGCCAAGTTGTGGCGTAACCTGCTTTTGACGGTCGGTCAACTGTCGTCGCCGCGCATGGCGGAGTGGCCTTCGAAGATCGACTCCAAGGCCTTCAGGGCGGGCTCCCAGCGGCGCGGCCCACCGTACTTCGCGATCTCCACCGAGGTCCAGGGTTTGTAATGGTCCGGAAAAGGACCTGCCCACGGCCTCACCGTGGACCCCCCGCTACCGGCGCCCGACGTGCGCGAGTTCGGCCGGCGCGTCCGGCAGTCGGCGCATCCGGCGCAGCGGCGAGCACAGCAGCGGCAGCACGGCCAGCAGCTCGCCCAACGCACCGGCCCAGAGCGCCTGCCGGACGCCGAGGGTCTGCCCCAGCACCCCGCCGATCAGGGCACCGCCCGGCATCACCCCCCAGACCACGAACCGCACCGTCGCCGTCATCCGGCCCAGCAACGGCTTCGGGCACAGCCGCTGCCGGAAGGCGACCGAGGTGATCTTGAAGGTCATGAAGACCACCCAGCCCGCCGCCTGCAACAGCACCGCCACCGCGAACCACCCGTCGGCCCGGAACAGCGGCACCGCGAGCAGCCAGAGCACGGCGCTGCCCGCGACCGCCGCGCACATCGCCGGCCCCTGGCCGAGCCGGGCGGTCAGCCGCACCGTCAGCAGGCTGCCGACCAGGCCGCCGGCGGCCTCCGCGGCGAACACCAGGCCGCACAGGAACGGCGACAGGTGCAGCTCCCCCGCCAGCAGGACCAGCAGCATCGAGGCGCCGATCGTGCCGCACAGGTTGGAGACGGCCGCGGTGAGCGTGACCGCCCGCAGCAGCCGGTCGCCGAGGACGAAGCGCAGCCCCTCCGCGATCTCCGTCCGCAGGTCGACCCCGGTCCGGGCCCCCGTCCGGACCACCGGCCGGGCCGGGGCCCGCCGGATCCGGCCCAGCAGCAGCGCCGAGAGGCCGAAGCTGACTGCGTCCACCGCCAGCGCCACCGGCGCGGTCAACGCCGCGACCAGCGCCCCGCCCACGCCCGGACCGCCGACCTGGACGGCGCTCCGGCTCGCCTCGATCCGGACGTTGGCCGCCACCAGTTGCCCGTCCGCCACCAGGTGCGGCAGGTAACTGCCGTGTGCCACATCGAAGAACGCGGTGCAGACGGACATGCCGAAGGCCACCGCGTACAGCTGGGGGAGGGCCAGCGCCCCGGACCAGGAGGAGACCGGGACGGAGAGCAGCAGCACGGCGCGGACGGCGTCCCCGGCGATCATCACCGGCCGCTGCCGCACCCGGTCCACCCAGGCGCCCGCGGGCAGTCCGATCAGCAGAAAGGCCAGGTACTCGCAGGCGACCAGCAGTCCCGCCTCGAAGGGCGTGGCGTCCAGCGTGCCGACCGCCACCAGGGGCAGCGCGACCAGGGTGACGGCCGAGCCCGCCTGGCTGACGGTGTCGGCGGCCCAGAACCGCCGGAAATCGGCATGGCGGAGCGGGCCGGAGGGAGGAGGAGTCATGCCGGCCAGCTTTCCGAGCGCGCTCCCCGCGCGACCAGTGTTTTAGTCTGGGCGAAAACGTCGACAGGGGGATGACCATGGGCGAGCTACGGTTCGGGGCGCAGGACCTGGGCAATCTCAGGTTCGCGATCTCTCCGCTCTGGGAGACCGTGGCCGCCGTGCGCGCCGTCGCCGATCCCGGCCGGCACGTGGTGCACCTCCCCTGGCTCCGCCAGGCCTCGGCGCTGCGCCAGGACGCCGTGCCCGCCGCCCGGTTCGACCGGGTGGCGGGCCGGTTGACGCCCGCTCCGCGCTGCCCGCTGGCCGAGGTCGAGGAGGAGCTGTCCGCCCTGCTGGCCACCCCGGCCGAACACGTCCGGGACGTTCTCGCGGACCTGCCGCGGCCCGGCCCGACCCCCGTCGAGCAGCGGCTGGCCGAGGACCCGGAGCGCGTGCTGCCCGAACTGGCCGAGGCCCTGCACACCTGGTGGCAGGCCGCGGTCCGGCCGCACTGGCCGCGGCTCCGCGCCGCCCTGGAGGCCGACATCGCCCACCGGACGCGCCTGCTCGCCGAGGACGGCATCCACGAGGTGCTGTCCTCGCTCCACCCCACCCTGCACTGGACCGAGAGCCGCCTGCGCTCCCCCGACCTGCCGACGGCCGGCCCCGCCCTCGACGGCACCGGACTCACCCTCACCCCGAGCGCCTTCGCCGACCGTTGCCACCTGCTGCCCGGCCGGCCCGGAACCCCGCCCGCCCTGATCTACCCGGCCCGCGCGCTCGGCCTGCTCTGGGAAAGCCGGGAGAACACCGACGACGCACTCGCCCGCCTCCTCGGCCGCAGCCGCGCCCGCCTGCTCGCCTGCACCGCCTCCCCGACCACCACCACCCGCCTCGCCACCCGCACCGGCCTCAGCCTGGGCGCCGTCTCCCAGCACCTCACCGTCCTCCGCGACGCCGGCCTGGTCACCGCCCACCGCCACCGCCGCGAAGTCCACTACACCGCAACCGACCTGGGCACCTCCCTCCTCAGTCGGACGTAGCGCGCGTGTCGTGGATCCAGCGCCTGGGTGCGTGCAGCGAAAAGCGGCGGGAGGATGGGGGCGCCCCCGGCGGCGGGGGCGGGGCGGCCTGTCACGCGGTTCGCGTCCGGGTACGCGCGGCCCAAGGCGGGGGACGGGGCACCTCCGGCTGAGCGCTTGCGGAGCGCCCATGCCGTGGGGGCACCTGCCGGCCGGAGGCTGGGGGCCGTCGGGGGCCGACGACAACGCGGCGAGGTGCGTGCCCCGGGGCAGACCACGGCCGAAGGGGACGGGCGTGGGGCGGAGTTGGGCTGATCCGCGAGGCGCCTCCCGCCACCGCGGCGGCCCGGACGAGGGGCGTCCGCGCTCCTCGTCGGCGCCGGCGCTGCGGCGCTGTGGACAGGGTGACTCGTTCGGGTGAGGATGACCGTCCGGGGCCGTCGTGGGTGGTGGTCGCGGGACGACGCACAGCGCGGGGCGAGCCGTCGGAGGTCGTGGGGTGGAGTTCAGGATCCTGGGGGCGCTGGAGGTGCGGGTCCGGGACTCCGGGCCGCTCGCCGTCGGGGGCCGGCTGCAACGGACGCTGCTGGCCATGCTGGTGGCGCACGCCGGGCGGACCGTGTCGGTGCCCAGGCTGGTCGACGCGGTGTGGGACGAGTCGCCGCCCGCCACCGCCGCCCGTCAGGTCCGGAACATGGTCGGGCTGCTGCGCCGGGCGCTCTCACCGAGCCCGGGCCCGGGCCCCGGCCCGGGGTCGCCGATCCGCACCGACGGGCCCGGCTACCTGCTCGATCCGGACGGCCTGCGGATCGACGCCCGGGAGTTCGCCGCCGGGGTCGACGCCGCCGGGCGGGCGGGTGCGGGCGAGGCGGAGCGGCTGCGCGAGGCGCTGGAGCTGTGGCGCGGCCCGGCGCTGGACGGGCTGCCGGGCCGGGCCCTGGCCACCGTCGCCGCGGGCCTGGAGGAGCAGCGGATGGTCGCCCTGGAGCGGCTGTTCGAGGTGGAGCTGGCGGCCGGCCGGCACGACCGGATCATCCCGGAACTCATCGGCCTGGTCGGGGACTCGCCGCTGCGCGACGGCCTGGTGCGACACCTGCTGACGGCCTTGCTCCGGAGCGGACGCCGGGCCGAGGGCCTGGCCGCCTACCGCCGCTACGCCGCCCACCTCGCCCGGGAGTTGGGCCTGGACCCGGCGCCCGGGCTGCGCGCCCTCCAGCAGGAGCTGCTGGACCCCGGCGCGCGCAGCGAGCCCGGGGCGCCGCCGAGCCCGGCCGGGCCGGCGCGGCCGCTCCCGCCGCCCGCCCAACTCCCGTGGGGGTCGAGCGCCTTCGTCGGACGGGAGGAGCAGCTCGGCGCCATCGACCGCCGGCTGATCGGCTCCGGCGACGGTGCCCCGGACGCGACCGACGCCGCCATCGCCCCCACCGCCATCGCCCTGATCACCGGCGCGCCCGGGGCCGGGAAGTCGGCCCTCGCGCTGTGCTGGGCCCACCGCGCCCGGCAGCACTTCCCCGACGGCCAGCTCTTCACCGACCTGCACGGCTGGTCGGCCACCGGCCCCCAGCGCCCGCACGCCGTCCTCGGCTCCTTCCTGCGCGCGCTGGGCGTGCCCGCCGAGAACGTCCCCACCCGGCTGGACGAGACGGCCGCGCTCTACCGGTCCACGCTCGCCGGAAGACGGGTCCTGATCGTCCTGGACAACGCCCTCGACGCCGAGCAGATCCGCCCGCTGCTGCCCGGCACCGGCGGCTGCGCCGTCCTGGTGACCAGCCGTGAACGGCTCACCGGCCTCGTCGTCCGGGAGGGCGCCCACCGGATCGGGCTGGCGGAGTTCAGCCCGGCCGAGGGACGCGCGCTGGTCGGCCGGGTGCTCGGGGCCGAGCGCGTCGAGGCCCGGGAGCGGGCCGTCGCCCGGCTGCTCGACGCCTGCGGCCACCTCCCGTTGGCCGTCGCGCTCGCCGCCGCCCGGCTGCGCGACCGCCCGCACCACGACCTCACCGACTTCGCCGCCGAGCTGGCCGACAACCGGCTCGACGTCCTCAGCGGGGACGACGAGGACCCGTCCGCCTGCCTGCGCACGGTCTTCTCGTCCTCCTACCGCGCGCTCGACGAACCCGCCCGGCGCCTGCTGCGGCTGCTCGCGGCGAGCCCCGCCGTCGACCTGTCGGCGCCGGTCGCCGAGGTGGTCGGCGGCTTGGACCGGGAGAGCTGCGCGCGACTGCTGCGCCGGCTGGCCGACGTCCACCTGCTCACCGAGCACTCCGCCGACACCTACCGCTTCCACGACCTGCTCCGCCTGTTCGCCGCCGAGCGGGGCCGGGAGGAGGAGAGCGGCCGGTCCCGCCAGCTCGCCCTGGAACGCTGGTACGCCTGGTGCCTCCACCAGGCCTCCGCGGCCGCCCGGACGCTCACCCCCGGACGGCCCCGGGTCGCGCTGGCGCCACCGCCCCGGAGCGTGCCCGTCGCGGCGTTCACCGATCCCGCCCGGGCGCTGCGCTGGTGCGACGAGCAGCGGGCCAACCTGCTGGCCACCGCCGCCCACGCCGTCGAGCACCGGGACGACGAGGTCGCCTGGAAACTGCCCGCGCTGCTCTGGGGCTACCTGCACCGGACCGGGCCGAACGCGGAACGCCTGGCCCTCGGCCGGGCCGCGGTGACCGCCGCCCGCCGGCTCGGCGACCCGCTCGCCGTCGGCCGCAGCCTGAACGACCAGGGGCACGCCTGGAGCGCCGCGGGCGACCTGCGGCAGGCCCGGCAGCACTACGAGCGGGCCCTCGGCCTGGTCCGCGCGGTCGGCGACCGGGCGGTCGAGGCGCAGGTGCTGGCCAACCTGGGGGCCTGCCGGTTCCACTGCGCGGACCCCGCCGCGGCGGCCGCGCACTTCGAGGACGCCCTGCGGCTGCTGACCGCCGACGGCCCGGACGCCGACCAGTGGACGGTCCGGCTGTGCGAGGCCAGCCTGGCCGGCACCCAGCTGCTGCTCGGCCGGACCGAGGAGGCGCGCGCCCTGGCCGAACGGCTGCTCGCGCCGGAGCTCGGCCTGCGCGGCAGCATCCTGGAGTGCAGCCTGCAGAACGTCCTCGGCACGGCCCGCTACGCCACCGGCCGACCGGACGAGGCGCTGGGCCACTTCGAACGCTCGCTGGCCGTCGGCCGGACCATCACCGGGTACCTCGACCAACGCGCCGGCTCGCTGGCCGGCCTGGCCGCCGCCCAGCAGGCGCTCGGCCGGACGAGCGACGCCCGGCGCTCCTGGGCGGAGTCCGCCGCCCTCTTCGACGAACTCCCCGCCCACTACCGCACCGGCACGGTCCGCCTGCTGACCTCCCTCGGCTTCACCCCGCCGTCCCGGCCGCCGCGGCCGTAGGAGGCCGTAGGAGGCCGTAGGAGGAAATCCGCCGATATCTGCCGAACGGCAGATGTGGCCGGCGCGCGGATCCGGAAGGCTCTCCCGGGTACCGAACCGTGGGTACCGAACCCCTCCCCAGGAGATCCCGTTGAACTCGCGCACGCTCACCACCAAGGCCCTGCTCGCACTGGCCGCCGTCGGCCTGACGGCGGTGGCCGGATGCGCGGACGCCGGCTCCGTGGAGCCCTCGACCCAGGCGTTCGCCTTCGAGGGCAAGAAGCTGGACGTCAATTCCCGTGTCCCGACCGACCTGGTGGCGAGCGACCGCAAGGACGTCCTGGTCACCCTCTGGTTCGACGAGGGGCACTCGCTCGGCAGCAGGCACGTGGAGCAGAAGCTGGACGGCGAACGGCTGGACCTGGCGGCCGGCTGCACCGGCTTCGCCGACTGCGACGTCAGGTTCCGGGTCGAGGTGCCGCGTGGCGTCACCGTGCTGCGCAACGGCAACGCCACCGACCTCAAGGGCTGACCGGAGCGGCCGACGAACCGGTCAAGGGCTGGTCGGCGAGGGGCTCCCGGCACCGGGCCGCAGGAGCTTCCCGCCGACCAGCGTCTCCGCGTAGGAGAAGACGTAGCCCCGGCCGACCTCCAGCGGCGCCAGCGCGGCGAAGTCGGCGCCCGGCCCGTCGAAGAGGCGCAGCGACGCGTCGCCGGTCCAGATCGGCGAGAACTCGACGCCGGTCACCTCGGAGGCCACCAGGTGGCCGCGCGTCTCACCGGTGCCGGCCCAGTCCGGGAAGGCCAGCGTGTGCGCCAGCGGGACGTCGTGCAGCAGCGGCGGGCCCTCCACCTGCCCGGTGAGCGTCACGGAGGCCTCCGCCGCCCGGTGCCCGTCGACCGAGAGCGCGCCGGCGAAGGTGCCGCCCTCGGCGAGCCGGGGGCCGTGCCCGCCGACCGTCGTGGCGCGGCTCTGGTGCACCACGCCGAGCTGCTTGGGCATGCCCTGCACCCAGCCGCGGACCATCGGCACCGGGTGGTCCACCCAGGCGAACGGGGAGCGGGCCATCGGGCGGCCCTCGAACTCGCAGGACAGCAGGATCAGGAACTCGGCGAACTGGCTGCGCCCCGGGTCGGCCAGTTCCGCGCCGTTGGCCGAGCACCACTGCCACTCCGCGAAGACGGCGGCCGCGGCCCCCGGGTCGGCGCCGGGGCTGAGGCCCGGGGGCAGGAAGGCCGCCGCCGCGTCCGGGTCCACCCGGTACTCCACCATCACCACCTCGCCGGTGAAGTGCCACGGCGGCGGGGTGAGCATCGAGGAGTGGCCGGACGGCGACAGCGGAAGGCTGTAGCCGACCGGCCCGGTGGTCCGTGGATCGGTCGTGGTCGAGGTCGTGGTCATGGTCGTACTCCGGTTCTCATCGGGAACGGGTCATCGGGAACGGGTCATCGGGAACGGGTCAGGGAGAGCCAGCCGGTGGCCAGCCGTTCGCCGGCCTCGGCCAGCCGGTCCGGCGGGTTGAACGAGAAGGCCAGCCGCACCGAGGGGGCCCCGGTGGGGCCGAAGCGCGAGCCCCGGGCGATCCGCACGCCGGCGGCGTCCGCCAGGGCGGCGATCCGGTGGTCGGACGGCCCGTGCGGGAACGACAGCCAGAGGAAGTAGCCGCCGCCGGGCACCCGGCAGCGCCAAGGCCGCTCGCCGCGGCGGGAGCCGGCGATCCCGAGCGCCTCGGCGAGCGCGTCCCGGCGCAGCCGGAGCCCGGCCCGCAGTTCCGCCAGCCGGCGGTCGAAGCCGCCGTCCCGCAGCAGTGTCGCCACGGTGAGCGAGGTGGTGTGGTTGACGGCGCCGCCGCTGACGAACAGCCCGTGCGAGACCAGCCGTTCGACCAGTTCGGGGTCGCCGAGCAGCCAGCCGAGGCGCAGGCCGGGGGCCAGCGTCTTGGAGAAGGTGCGCAGCCGCAGCACCCCCCGGTAGCCGGCCAGGGCCGCCATCGACGGCGGGGGCGGGGGGCCGTCCAGGGTGAGCTCCGCGTAGGCGTCGTCCTCCACCACCGGCAGCCGGTGGGCGGCGGCCACCGCGAGCAGTTCCTCGCGGCGGCTGAGCGGCACGGTCCGGCCGGTCGGGTTCTGGTGGGTGGGCGTCAGGTAGAGGAAGGCCGGCCGCCGCCCCGCCCGCCGCAGCCCGGCCACGGCCTTGTCCAGCGCGACCGCGCTGGTGCCCAGGCCGTCGGCCGCCAGGCGGTGCAGGGCGAGGCCGCAGTCGGTGAAGAGCAGTTGGGCCAGGTCGTAGCTCTGCTCGTCCAGCAGTACGACGTCACCGGGGCGGGCCAGCACGGTGGCGATCAGCTGCAGCGCCTGGGAGGTGCCGGCGGTGAGCAGGACGTGCTCGGGTCCGCACGGCACCCCGTCCAGGCGCGCCGCCCGCTCGGCCAGCGGCTCGCGGAGCGGGAGCGCGCCCTGGTCCTCGCCGTAGCTCAGCGCCGCCGCCCCGTACTCGGCCAGCGCCCGGGCACCGGCCCGGTGCAGCTCCGCCACCGGCAGCAGCGCGGGTTCGAGGTAGCCGGGCCCGAGGTCCAGCCGGCCGGGCGGGGCTACCTCCTGGACCACGCCGCGGTGCCAGTGCCGGGTGTGCGGCTCCGGGCCGGACGCCGCCGACGCGGCAGCGGCAGCGACACCGGCAGGGGTCACCTGGCCTCCAGCACCGAGCGCAGCACGTCGACCGAGGCGGCCAGCGGGCCGGCCGAGCGGGCCAGCGCGATCCGGATCATGTGCTGGCCCTCGGTCGGGTCGTCCCAGTGGAACTTCTCGCAGGGCAGGGCGTAGACGTTGTGCCGCTGGAGCTCGTTCCACACCTCGACGCCGATCCGCTCGGAGAACCGGACCCGCTCCACGCTGCTGCGGCTGTCCGGGTCGGGGCACTCCACCCCGGGCAGTCCGGCGAGCTTGGCGCGGACCAGGGCGCGGTTCCCGGCGATGAACTCGTGCAGGTCGGCCAGCCCGCCGGCGGCCGCGTCCAGCGAGAACTCCCGGATCAGCGCGAGGATCAGCGGGGAGACGCCGAGCAGGATGTCGGAGTAGATCTTCTCGACCGGCAGGCCGACGCGCTCCGAGAAGACCAGCAGACCGGCCTTGAGGTCGAGGGTCGGCCAGAGCTTTCCGGTGTCCTCGATCACCACCCAGCGGCAGCCGCTGGCCTCCAGCACCGCGTAGTGGTCGTAGTGGGCGCGGGGGTCGAAGCCGCGGAAGGACGTGTCCAGGGCCAGCACCACGTCGTGCTCGGCGCACTGTTCGGCGATCCGGCGCAGCCGCTCCTCGGCCAGCACCGTGCCGGTCGGGTTGTTGGGGGTGGTGACGAAGACGCAGCCGACCTCCGTCAGCAGGCTGTCGGGGAGGTCCTCGTGGTGCAGCGGCTCCTCCTCGACCGGCACCAGCCTGAGGCCGTTGCCGCGCAGCAGGTCCGCGATGTTGTCGAAGGTCGGGTGGACGAGGGCCACGGTGTCCACCGAGCCGGCCAGCGCCCGGGAGAGGATCTCCATCGCGACCGAGGAGGAGTAGCAGCTCAGCACCCGGCCGGGCGCGGTCGGGTAGCCGTGCTGGCCGAGCAGGGTGAAGTAGGCCTGGTGGGCCTCGCGTTCGATCAGCTCGACCGGGCGCTGCTCGCCCTCGGCGAAGAGCTGCGGCAGCTGGTCCACGATCTTCGTCTGGCCGTCGGTCAGGGCCTGGCGGGCGTGGCCGTCGGCGACGTTCAGCTCGCTGTTGAGGGCGAGGTACTCCCACTGGGTGAGGTTCTCGATGGTCTCGTTGGTCGCGGTCACGGGTGTCTTCTTGTCTCTCGGAGGGGTGGTGGTGGGGTGAGGGGCGGGGGTCGTCAGTAGATGACCCGGTCGGCGGCGCTGCGCCGGCACTCCCGCGACCTGCGCAGGTCGCGCGCGATGTTCAGCCGACGCAGCCAGCGGTCGGTGCCGTCGTAGCGGGCGCGGAACGGCCGACGGCCGTGCACCACGCGGTAGTTGTCCAGGAAGCAGAGGTCGCCGGGGCGCAGCACGAGGTCGGTCAGCGCGGCGTCGATGGCGGCGGTCGCCTCGGTCAGCACGGCCTGCTCGGCGGCCTCGTGCACGCCCTGCATGTAGTAGGGGTCGATCACCAGGTACGGGTCGTCCGGGTCGCCGAAGAGCACGGACTGCGGCTCGGGGCGTCCCAGCGCCTCGGTCACCCGCCGGGCGGCCTGCCGGCGCAGCCGCGTCACCCGGTCGTCGCCGCCCTGCTCCGCGCCGTCGGCCGGACCGCGGTGCGCGTCGTCGGGCAGGATCCGGAACCGCGGCCGGGCGAGCGCCTCGCGCAGCTCCCGGTCGAGCCGGACGTCGGCGATGTCGGCGACGGTGGTCTCGGTCAGGTCGGGGTTGCGCAGGCACATCAGGCCCAGGTAGTCGGTGCGCAGCGGGTGGAAGGCGTCCTCGGTGTGCCAGCTCAGCTGCTGCTCGCTGCCGTAGCCGATCTGGTCGTCGCGGTACTCCTCGACGGGGTAGACGTCGTGCATGATCAGCCCGTCCTGCTGGGTGGCCCAGCCGATCGGGTCCCCGAGCACGCTGCCGATCAGGAAGAACGCCAGGTCCTGGCGGAGCGAGGGGGCGGGCACCGCCGGGCGGCGGCGCTCCAGCGGAGTGGGGCCGAGGTCCGCGTCGTCGACCGGGAGGCCGGTGACCACCAGGGCGCCGCAGGGCTCGGTGAGGCGGAAGTCGTTCAGCTCGGCGCGGAGTCGGCGGGGCAGCTCCTGGGCGAGGGTGCGGCTCTCCCGCTGGAACTCGGCCGACTCCACGGTGTCGTGACGGCGGGCCAGTTCGTCGGCGGTCCCGAGGATCGCGGCGACCTCGTCGTCGTCGAGCGCGATGACGTGCATGCTCGGGTTCTCCTTCCGGGTCGGGGCGTTGGGAAGCGTCGGGGTGTTGGGAAGCCTCGTCGATCTCCGGCCGGGACCGCGACGATCTTGAACGAGGAGCGAAATTGGCACGGGCGTGGGCCGCGGTCAGCCCTCGGCAGGGTCGACAGGCGTGGGCGTCGGCCGGAGGGAGCGCAGCGCGGGGCTGCACAGGCCGGCCACGGCCACCAGGCCCAGGCCGGCGGCGCAGGCCAGCACGCCGGTCGCGGTGCCGCCGTGCCGGGCCGTCAGCAGTCCGCCGAGCAGCGGGCCGAGGGCACCGGCGGCGCCCGAGCAGAACGCCGCCGCAGCGCTCAGCCGGCCCCGCAGCTCGTCCGGGACGACGGCGAGCTGGTACGTCAGCACGGCCGTGTTCGCGGCCGGGGCGAGGAACGCCGCGACCCCGAGCAGCAGGCCCAGCGGGATCCCCGCGGGCACCAGCACCATCAGTCCGGTGGCCGCGGCGGCGACCGGGGCGAAGCCGAGCACCAGGACCCGCGGCGGCAGCGCCGCGTACAGCCGGGGCGCGAGGACCGCGCCCAACAGGCCTCCGGCGCCGAGGCAGGCCATCATCAGACCGATCTGGCCGGGGCCGATCCGGTCCTCGCCGGAGCGGGCCAGGATCACCACCAGCAGGGCGTTGAAGAGCAGGTTGACGGCGGCCATCCAGAGCAGGCTGGCCCGGATCACCCGGCCGCGGAGCACCCGGCGGAACCCGGCGAGCGCCGCCCGGGCCCCGCCGGTCCCGTCCGGGTCCGCCTCGCCGGTTCCGTCCGCGTCGGCGGCCGCGCCGGTGGCCGGGCCAGCGGCCGGTCGGGCGGCGGGCCGCGGCGGCAGCCGCAGGGCCAGCAGGGTGGCGAAGGAGAGCGCGAGCATCACCGCCGTGGTGGTGAACGGCCCGGTCGGGTGCACCGTGAAGAGCAGGCCCGCGGCCACCGGGCCGAGCAGGGTGGCGAGGAAGGGGCGGGCAGCGTTGCGGGCCAGTGCGGACGGCAGTTGCTCCGCCGCGACCACCTGGGGCAGCGCGGCGTGCTCCGCGGGCCCGAAGACCGCGCCGAACGCGCCCTCCACCACCACGAGCACGACCAACTGCCAGAAGGCGTAGTGCCCGAGGGCCAGCGAGAGCGCCAGCGCGCCGGTCGCCACCGCCCGTACGCCTTCGCAGCAGATCATCACCCGGCGGCGGTTCCACCGGTCGGCGATCACCCCGGCCGGCAGGGTCGCCGCCATCCGGACCGCCGCGAGCAGCGAGCTCGCGGCGCCCATCTGGAGCGGCGAGCCGCCCTGGGCCAGGATCAGCAGGGGGATTCCCACCAGGGCCAGCTCGAAGCCGAGTTCGGAGCAGAGCCGACTGGTCCAGAGGATGTTGTAGTCGCGGTTGCGGGCGAGCGGCGCCGGGGGTGGGGACGGCGCCGGCCGGGTCTCCGAAGTCTCCGTGGTCACTGGGGTCACTGGGGTCATGGCGTTCGCGGGTCTTCCTGTGCGCGGCGGGCCAGCCGGCCGGAGAGCTGGAGGTGCGAGACCCGGCCGTCGTGGTCGCGGAGGAACCTGCCGCGGTGGCCGAGCGGGCCGGTGGCCCGTTCGCGCAGGACGAAGCGCAACCCGGCGTCGCACTCCAGGGTGTAGAGCGGCGCCGACGCGTGCGGCGCCGCCGAGCCGAGGCCGAGCCGGAGCCCGCCGTCCGCGTCGCGGGTGACGGCGTACTCCAGCTCGCCGTTGGTGTACCGGCCTACGCAGTCCGCCGGTCCGGGGACGGTGGGGCCGAGGCCCGCCGCCCCGGTGCTCGGGTGGTCCGCCACCGGGAGGCCGGACTCGCGCAGCCGGTCGAGCAGGTCGGTCCACAGGGCCTGGCCGGTGTCGGCCTTGCCGGTGAGCGCGACCACCGTGCCGCCGACCGGGTCGAACCGCAGATGGCAGGAGGTGCCGTCGCCGGTGCCGTCGTGGCCGAGGAACACCGGGCCGTCGCCGCCGTCGCCGTAGCGCGCCCAGCCCAGACCCCAGCCGTCGGCCAGGCCGTACGGTCCCGCGCCGGACGGGGCGAGCTGGTCACGGCACATCTCGGCGACCGCCTCGGGC
>NZ_JBFBDO010000080.1:0-39002 GCF_040683335.1 Kitasatospora sp. NPDC093806 | reverse complement strand
GCACACCCCACGACCCCCACACCCGCGCCAACCCCACCATCACCGCGAACAACACCGGCTGCACCGCATCCACCCGATCCACCACACCACCACCCGGCAACACCGTCTCCGGCATCCCCACCCGCCCACACACCACATCCACCACCGAAAACCCCACCAACGGATCCAAAACCTCCGCACACTCCCTCACCGCCCCACGGAAGACCGCACTCGACTCCCACAGCCCGGCACCCATCCCCCGCCACTGCGACCCCTGACCCGGAAACACCAACACCACACCACGATCGACACCCTCGACGGTCCGGCCCGACACGCCGTCGGCCGGGTCCGCCGCCAACCGGCCCAGACCGCCCAGCAGTTCGGCCCGGTCGGCACCCAGGATCACCGCGCGGTGCTCGAACGCCGGGCGCGCCGCCAGCGACACCGCGACATCCGCCGCCGGCAGCTCCGCGACCGCGGCCGACAGCCGCGCCGCCTGCTCGCCCAGGGCCTCCGCCGAACGCCCCGACAGCACCCAGGCCGGGAGGGACTCGGCCTCGACGGCCGGTACGGGCTCCGGTTCCGGCGCGGCTTCCAGGATGACGTGCGCGTTCGTACCGCTGATCCCGAACGAGGACACGGCGGCCCGACGCGGACGGCCTTCGATGATCCACTTCTGACTCTCCGTCAGCAATCGGACCGCACCGGAGTCCCAGTCGACGTGCGGCGACGGCACCTCCGCGTGCAGCGTCCGGGGCAGCACCCCGTGCCGCATCGCCTGCACCATCTTGATCACACCACCCACCCCCGCCGCCGCCTGGGAGTGGCCGATGTTCGACTTCAACGAGCCCAGCCAGAGCGGACGTTCACGCTCCACACCGCCATAGGTGGCCAGCAGCGCCTGCGCCTCGATCGGGTCGCCGAGCCGGGTCCCCGTGCCATGCGCCTCCACGACGTCCACCTCGGACGCCGCCAGCCCGGCCTGCGCCAACGCCTGGCGGATCACACGCTGTTGAGCCGCTCCGTTGGGGGCGGTCAGGCCGTTGCTGGCACCGTCCTGGTTGATCGCGCTGGCCCGCAGCACCGCCCACACCCGCCGGCCCTCCCGGCGCGCGTCCGACAGCCGCTGGACCAGCAGCACGCCCACGCCCTCGGCCCAGGCGGTGCCGTCGGCGTCGGCGCCGAAGGCCTTGCACCGGCCGTCCACGGCCAAGCCGCGCTGGCGGCTGAACTCCACGAACATCCCGGGGTTCGGCATCACGGTGACCCCGCCCGCCAGCGCCATCGAGCACTCGCCCGAGCGCAGCGAGCGCGCGGCCAGGTGCAGCGCCACCAACGAGGAGGAGCACGCCGTGTCCACCGTCACCGCCGGGCCCGCCAGGCCGAGGCTGTAAGCGACCCGCCCGGACGCCACGCTCGGTGTGCTGCCGGTGAGTTGGTAGCCGTCGAAGCCTTCGAGCGGCTCGTGCAGGGAGGAGCCGTAGTCGTTGCCGGTCGCCCCGACGAAGACGCCGACCTGTTCGCCGCGCAGCGCGGTCGGGTCGATGCCCGCGTGCTCGATCGCCTCCCAGGAGGACTCCAGCAGCAGCCGCTGCTGCGGATCCATCGCCAGCGCCTCGCGCGGCGAGATCCCGAAGAAACCCGCGTCGAACCCGGCGGCGTCGGCCAGGAAGCCGCCGTGCCGGACGTAGGTCGTGCCGGGCCGCTCCGGGTCCGGGTCGTAGAGCGCGTCGAGGTCCCAGCCCCGGTCGTCCGGGAAGTCGGTGATGACGTCCGAGCCGGCGGCGACCAGGTCCCACAGCTCGTCCGGCGAGGACACGCCGCCCGGGTAGCGGCAGGCCATGCCCACGATCACGATGGGGTCGTCGTCCAGGGGGAGTTCAGGCCGGGTGCCGGTCTGCGGCTCCGGATCCCCGGCGCCGGTGAGCTCGGCGTGCACGAAGCGGGCCAGGGCGTCGGCGTTCGGGTGGTCGAAGACGATGGCCGGCGGCAGGGTGAGACCGGTCGCCGTGCCCACCCCGTCCAGCAGTTGCATCAGCATGATCGAGTCGAAGCCCAGCTCGCTGAACGCCCGGGCCGGGTCGATCGCGGTGCGGTCCGCGTGGCCGAGGACGGCGGCCGCCGTGGAGCGGATCAACTCCAGCGGGTCCAGGGCGGGTTCCGCCACGGGCCGCGGCTCCGGGGCCGGCTGCGGGACGGCCGCCTCGTCAGTGGCCTGCATCGCCGTCGAGCCGCGCCAGTGGCGTTCGCGCTGGAAGGCGTAGGTCGGCAGGTCGACCCGGCGGGCGTCGCCGAAGACCCGGTCCCAGGCCGGTTCCGCGCCCCGGACGTACAGGCCGCCCAGTGCGGCCAGCACCGCCTCGGCCTCGCCCCGGTTCGCCGGGAGGGCGGGGAGGAACGCGTCCGCCCGCCGGTCGTCCGCGCCCAGCCGGGCCATCGCCGACAGGGTGCCGCCGGCGCCGAGTTCGAGGAAGGTGCCCGCGCCGGCGGCGTAGAGGCTGTCGACCCCGTCGGCGAAGCGCACCGCCTCCCGGACGTGCCGGACCCAGTACGCGGGGCCGAGGACGTCGTCGGTGACCACCCGGCCGGTCAGGTTGGAGACCAGCGGGATGCCGGGCGCCCGGAAGGTCAGGCCCTCGGCCACCCGCTCGAACTCCGCCAGCATCGGCTCCATGTCGGCGGAGTGGAAGGCGTGGCTCACCCTCAGCCGGCGGGTCTTCCGGCCGCGCCGCGCCCACTCCTCGGCGAGTTCGGCCACCGCGTCCGCATCGCCGGAGATCACCGTGGACGTCGGCCCGTTGAGCGCCGCGATGTCCACCGCGCCGGCCCGCGCGCCGATCGACTCCCGCACCTCGGCCTCCCCGGCCTGGAGCGAGACCATCGCGCCCCGGGCGGGCAGCGCCTGCATCAGCGTGCCGCGCGCGGCGACCAGCGTGCACGCGTCCGGCAGCGACAGCACGCCGGCCAGGTGCGCGGCGGCGAGTTCGCCGATCGAGTGGCCGAGCAGCAGGTCCGGTCGGACGCCCCAGTCCTCGAACAGCCGGAACAGCGCGACTTCCAGGGCGAATTGGGCCGTCTGGGTGTGCAGCGTCAGGTCCAGCAGGGCCGCCTCGGCGGAGCCCTCGGGCGCGAACGCGATCTCCGCGACGTCGCGCTCCAGGTGCCGGGCGAACTCCGCGCGGACCGCGTCGTAGGCGGCCGCGAAGACCGGGAACGCCGCGTGCAACTCCGCTCCGGCCCCTGCTCGTTGGGCTCCCTGGCCGGGGAATAGGAAGGCCAGTCCGCCCTCGACCGGCCCGCCGGTGCGCAGCGGGGCCGGGGCCGGGGTCACGCCGTCCCGGAGCGCCGTCAGCTGCGGGACGAAGTCCGCCGCCGTCGCGCCGACCAGCGCGGCACGGTGCTCGAACGCGGTGCGGGAGGTGGCCAGCGAGTGGCCGAGGTCGGCCGCGCCGGCCGGGGTGCGGGAGTCGAGGTGGTCCAGCAGGCGGGCCGCCTGGGCCCGCAGCGCACCGGGCGTGCGGCCGGAGAGCACCCACGGCACGGGCGCCGGGTCGGGCGTCGCGCCGGAACCGGCGTCGGAAACGGTGTCGGAGGCGGGGTCGGAACCGGCTTCGGAGGCGGCCTCGGGCAGGTCCGAGACCAGGACGTGGCAGTTGGTGCCGCCGAGGCCGAACGAGCTCACCCCGGCGAGCAGCGGCCGGTCCGGGTGCGGCCAGGCCCCGCCCTCCCGGCGCACCCGCAGGCGGCGGGCGGCCAGGTCGAGCGCCGGGTTCTCCTCCTCGACGTTGATGCTGGGCGGCAGCTCCCGGTGGCCGACCGAGGCGACGACCTTGACCAGGCCGACGATCCCGGCCGCGCTCTCCAGGTGGCCCACGTTGGTCTTGACCGAGCCGACCTGCAGCGCGTCGGCGGGCGCCCGTCCGGCGCCGAACACCGCGCCGAGGGCGGCCGCCTCCACCGGGTCGCCGACCTTGGTGCCGGTGCCGTGCAGCTCCACGTACTGGACGTCGAGCGGGTCGACGCGGGCGTCGGCGCAGGCCGCGCGCAGCACGTCCTGCTGCGCCCGCACGTTGGGCACCGTCAGCCCGGGTCCGCCGCCGTCGTTGTTGACCGCGCTGCCGAGGATGACGGCGTGGATCCGGTCGCCGTCGGCGACGGCCCGGGAGAGCGGCTTGAGCAGGACGGCCGCGCCGCCCTCGCCCCGCACGAAGCCGTTGGCGCGCGCGTCGAAGGTGAAGCAGCGGCCGTCCGGCGACAGCGCGCCGAGTTCGGCCATGGCCAGCCAGCTCTCCGGGGCCAGGTTGAGGTTGACGCCCGCGGCCAGGGCCGCCGAGGCCTCGCCGCGGCGCAGCGCGGCGCACGCCGCGTGCACGGCGACCAGCGAGGAGGACTGCGCGGTGTCGATGGTCAGGCTGGGGCCGCCCAGGCGCAGCACATAGGAGATCCGGTTCGCCAGCATCGCGCCGTTGAGGCCGGTGAAGGAGAGGTGGTCGGTGCCGGCCGGGTCGCGGTGCAGGCGCGCGTAGTCGTCGCCGCTGGCGCCGACGAACACGCCCGTCGCGCTGTCGGCGAGGGCGCCGGGGAGCAGGCCGGCGTGCTCGATCGCCTCCCAGCCGAGTTCGAGGGCCAGGCGCTGGCGGGGGTCCATGGCGGCGGCCTCGCGCGGCGGGATCCCGAAGAAGGCCGCGTCGAAGCGGTCGACCTGCTCGACGAACCCGCCCTGGCGCAGGCCGGGGCGGCGGGCGGCGACGGCGGCGAGCGGGGCGAGGTCGGTCCGGTCGTCCGGGATGCCGGTGATCCCGGAGGCCCCGGCGCGCAGCAGCTCCCACAGGGCCGCCGGGTCGGGCGCCTGGGGCAGGCGGCAGGCGTAGCCGATGACGGCGATGGGCTCGGTCGTACCCGCGGCCGTGCCGATCGGGTCGGTCGCGCCGATCGGGTCGGTCGCGTCGGTCGCGTCGGTTCGGTCGGCCGAGAGGTGCACGTCACTCATCAGGACCCCCAGTCAGTCGCGCTCTCATCAGGCGGCCGAGCGCGGCGGTGAACGCGTTCAGGTAGAAGTGGTCGCCGGGGAAGGCGTGCAGTTCGAATCCGCCGGAGGTGTGGTCGCGCCACGTCCCCGCCTCGACCGGGGTGACCCGCGGATCCTCGGTACCGGTGAGGGCGATGACGGGGCAGCGCAGATCCGCCCCGGCCCCGGACGCGGCCCGGTAGTGGTAGGTCTCCACCGCCCGGGTGTCGCTGCGGATCACCGGGAGGGCCGCCCGGACGATCTCCTCGTCCTCCAGCAGCCGGGCCTCGGTGCCGCCCAACCCGCGGACCTCCCGGAGGAGTTCGGCGTCCTCGGCGAGGTGCAGCCACTCGTTGCGCTGTGCGGAGGGCGCCCGCATCCCGGAGACGAAGAGGCCGGCCACCTCGCGGCCGTCCTGCTCCAGCCGCCGGGCCACCTCGAAGGCGAGCAGCGCGCCCATGCTGTGGCCGAACAGGGCGAACGGCCCGGGTTCGTCGGTCAGCAGGTCGTCCAGGACCTCGGCGAGCCGGGTGGCGAGTTCGCCCAGGTCGCCGACCAGCGGTTCGGTGCGGCGGTCCTGGCGGCCGGGGTACTGCACCGCCACGGCCTCGACGGCCGGGGACAGCGCCTCGGAGAGGGCGCGGAAGTAGGGCGCGGCGCCGCCGGAGTGCGGCAGGCAGACCAGGCGGGCGGCCGGGTCGGGCGAGGGGTGGTAGCGCCGCAGCCAGAGCCGGCGCTCCGCCTGCGGGTCGCGGCCGCCGTCGCGCCCGCCCTCGCGCCCGGCGGGCACCCGGAGGTCCTGGTCCACGGGGTTGGTCATGACGACCGCCCCGCGTCGGCGCCGGCCGGGACCCGGGAGTCGAGTTCCGCGGCCGATGACGGCGTGGTGGACAGTGCCGCTGCGGGGGACGACGCCAGGGTCGCGGCGCGGCGCATCCGGGCGAACTCCACCACCTGGCCGGCCATCGCCTCCAGTTGGCCCTGGAGCCGCTCGTCCGAGTACCGCCCGCTGACCGGGTCGAAGCCCGCCTCGGCGGTGTTCAGCGCGACCCCGAGCGGGGTGGGCCAGCCGCGCAGCGCGAACACGGTGTCCCGCAGCGCCGCCAGCGTGGCCACCGCGCCCTGCCAGCCCTGGCCGACCGCGACACAGCCCACCGGGCGGTCGGTGAAGTAGGGGCGGACGTCCTCCCGCAGCTCCTCGACGTGGTCGAGGGCGTTCTTCACCAGCCCGGACATGCCGCCGTGATAGGCCGGGCTGGCGAGGACGAGCCCGTCCGCCGCGGCGATCTCCGAGATCAGCCGGCTCGCCTGCGGGGAGCGGACCGCCTCCTTCGGGTCGTAGAGCGGCAGCCGCAGATCGGGGCCCGCGATCAGCCTGACCTCCGCGCCGAGCCGTTCCGCCCGGGCCAGCACCGCGCGCAGCGCGGACTCCGCCGTCGAACCGGCCCGGGTCGATCCGCCGATCCCGACGACCGTCACCTTGTTCTGCCTCATGACCGCTCCTCCTCCAGCCGAGCGGAGGCGGTTGCCGTTCCGGCCACGCCCCGTCCCCCCGTCGATCACCGCGTGCCGCAGCACGTGAACGTCTCTCACCAACGCTTCACGACAACGCCTCGCACGAGCGCTTCGCATGAACGTTTCGTCTGAACGGAGCCTGCCCCCGCGCCGCCCATCCGACGGCCGGGCGGGTGCCCGGCCGTCGGCCCTGCCCTCGGGCCTCCCCGGCCTCAGGGGCGGGAGAGGAACTCCACGACGGCCGAGCCCGTCACCTCGCTGATCCCGACGCCGTAGTGGCTCCGGTCGACCTCGACGACCTCGGTCGCCGGGACGGCCTTCAGGAAGTCCTGGTAGGTCTCCTCGGGAACGATCAGCCCGCTGGTCGGCGTCAGCGCCTCCATGCCGCGGACCAGCAGCACCGGGCAGGTGACGTCCTCCCAGAGGTCGCGGCCGTCGTGGTGGAGGTCCCACTCGAAGTCCTCCAGCACCGCGGCCTTCGAGGTGCGCGAACGCCAGCCGCCCTCGACCGGCTCCATCTCGTACTCCAGGTAGCGCGCCCACATCTCGTCCCACGGCCGGATCAGGCCCATGCCGGCCACCTGCTCGATGTAGCCCGGGAGCGAGGGCACGGTCGCGTCCAGCCGGTCGATCACCTGCCGGGCGACGTCGAGGACGTCGTCCGGGGCGGCGGCGACCTGGTCCAGCAGCACCAGCCGGCGCAGCCGCTCGGGGTCCGACTTGTGGATGTGCAGGCCGATCAGGCTCCCGGTGGACCAGCCGATGTAGTCGAACCGCGCGATGCCCAGGGCGTCCGCGATCCCGACGATGTCGCGGGCGTGGGCCGGCCACCCGTAGGTGCCCGGCGCGGTGTTGTCGCTGACGCCTCTGCCGCGCATGTCGTGGGCCAGCAGTTGGAAGCCCGCGGCCACCAGGCGCTCGGCGAGGATCTCGAAGCAGGACAGGTTCGCGGTCAGGCCCGAGACCCCGAAGACGACCGGTCGGTCCTCCTGGCCCCAGCGCCGCACGCGCACCCGGCCCGAGGGCAGGTCTATGTCGAAGTCGTTGTGCTCCATGGCGTACTCCTCGATTCGGTGCGGAAGGACGGTGCAGATCGGTGCGGATGCCCCGGCTGCTGCTCCGGTGGCTTCTCCGACGGGTGCGCCGGTGGTTCTTCCGGCGGATCCGCCGACGGTGCGAACGCGTGGACTCAGCGACGGAAGTGGGGGATCACGTGCTCGCCCCACAGGCGGATGGTCTCCATGCACGCCTCCAGCGGCACGGTCCCCATCTGGATCAGGCAGATCACCTCGTCGGCCCCCGCCGCCTGCAACTGCTCGACGTAGCGGATGGCCTGCTCCGGGGTGCCGTAGGCGTGCTCGGTGTTGAAGACCCCGAGCGTGGTCGGGTTCGCGGGGATCCGGGCCTCGTTGAGGAAGGCGACCTGGTCCTCGCGGGCGCGGTCCATCGCGCGCCCCTGGTCCGGCTCGGCCTCGGGGCGGCCGAGTTCGCCGGTCGCCGGGTCGACCGACTCGTCCGGGCGCGGCCGGTCCATGTAGTAGTGGCCGATCGACTGGGCGAAGAAGCGCTGGCCGCGCAGCCCCATCTCCAGGGCCCGCTGCCCGTCCTCCAGCACGACGGTCGGACAGAGCGCGGCGAGGTGGTCGTTGACGACGGTGGAGACCAGCTTCTTGCCGCTGCGGTCCGCGATCGCGTCGTCGTAGACCTTGCGGAGCTTGCGCACCTCCTCGATGCCGCCGAAGCCCATGACGAGCGCGCCGACGCCGTACTCGGCCGCCAGCTCGACGGTCTCGGACCGGCTGCACGCCATGAACAGCGGCGGGTGCGGCAGTTGGACCGGGCGCGGCTGGAGCCGGCGCGGGCCGATGTCCAGCAGCGGGCCGTGCCACTCCAGCACGTCGTCCTTCCACGCGGCGGCGAGGATCCGCAGTCCCTCGTCGAGCTCGGCGTGGGTGGCCTCGGGGTCGACGTCGAACAGCGAGGTCTCCACCAGGGTCGCGCCCCGGCCGACGCCCACGTCCAGCCGGCCGTCGGACAGCAGGTCGAGCATGGCCGCGCGCTCGGCCACCCGGATCGGGTGGTTGACCTTGAAGGGCAGGCAGACGACGCCGTGGCCGACCCGGATCCGTCTGGTGCGCGCGGCGACCGTCGACAGGAACACCTCGGGGGCGCTCATGTGGGCACACCACTGGAGGCCGTGGTGCTCGACCGCCCAGATCCGGTCGAACCCCATCTCCTCGGCGTAGACGGCCTGTTCGACGCAGTGGCGCAGGACGCGGTGTTCGTCCGCCGGATCCGCCATCTGTCCTTCGAACGTCATGGAAAAGAGCACGGTCGGTTCCCCCTCGTACGATCGGCATGCTGTGACGACGGCTGCGCGGGCGACTGCTACGTGAACGATTGGTCTGTGAACGACTGATTGATCCTCGGCGCCTCGGCAGGAAGTTCCGGGAGGGTTCCGGGCGGCTGGGTGCGGCTTGGTGCGGTTGCGGGCAGGCGGGTGGGCCGCGGGCGGGCAGGGCGCCGCGAGTGGGCTCCGGGAGGCCCCGGCAGCGGGGCCTCCCGGTGGGCGGGCGGGCCTACGCGCCCGCGGCCGCCTCGGGCTTGGGCGTCCGGTGGGCGATCGTGACCGCGCCGCAGACGGCCAGCAGCGGCAGCATGATCACGTTGAGCGTGGACCAGCCGAAGTTGTCGAGCAGCGAGGCCGCGCTGAGCCCGCCGATCGCGGAGCTGCCCATGATCAGCGCCTCGCCGAAGGCCTGGGTCCGGGCCCGGTCCTTGGGCTGGTAGGACAGGGCGATCAGGCTGGAGCCGGAGATGTAGAGGAAGCTCCAGGAGACGCCGACGAGGGTGAGCGCCAGGATGTAGCCCATCTCGCTGTCGTCGACGGCGCCGACGCCCACGCCCAGGATGCCGAGCACCGTCCCCAGGATCTGCAGCCAGCGGACGCCCACCTTGCGGACCAGGTAACCCGCCATCAGGGCCGGTGCGTACATGCCGACCATGTGCAGCTGGATCATCAGGGTCCGCGCCTCGGGCCCGTGACCGTCCTTCATGGCGGCGATCGGGCCGACCGTCATGATGACCATCATGAAGAAGTAGCCGATGGTCGCGCCGGCCACGCCGGCCCCGAAGCCGGGCTGCCGGATGACCGCCGAGTAGGGCAGCTGGGAGGACTTGTCCGGCTTGGCCGCCTTCTCGCCCTTGGCCGCCACCGCGGCGGCACTGCGGTCCCGGAACAGCGACACGGCGCCCATCGAGATCACCGACAGCACGCTGACCAGGATGTACGAGCCCTCGAACTCGATCGCGGTCACGTTCATCAGCGAGGTGGCGATGAACGGGCCCGAGACGGCCGCGATGATCCCGCCGGTCAGCACGGTCGAGATGGCCCGGGCCCGGAACTCGGCCGCGACCTGGTCGGCGGCGGCGTAGCGGTAGTAGCCCGCGCAGCCCTGGTAGAAGCCGATGCAGAGGGCGCCGAAGCAGAACAGCGCGAACGAGTCCTGGCGGATGGCGACCACCGAGACCAGACCGCCGATGGTGGCGAGGGTGGTCCCCAGCATGAAGCCCGCCCGCCGGCCCCAGCGCGCCATGATCGCCGAGGCGACGCCGGTGGTGCAGGCGGACCCCACGGTGATCAGGCCGAACGGCAGCGTGGCCAGGCCCGGGTCCGGCGCCAGCTTGTAGCCGACCAGCCCACTGAGCGTCAGGTCCACGCTGATCGTGCAGAGGTAGAGCGCCTGCGCGGCGAGCAGTACGCCGATCTGCTTCCCGCGCCCGGCCCACCAACGCCCGACGGGGGCCTCCGCCCCCGCCTCGGCGTCTCCCCGCTGGCTGGTGCTCTGGCTCACCGCGACCCCTCCGCTTCGTTCGCGCTCGGCGCGGACCCCTCGACGTCCCACGCGCGGGGGCACGTGGTCATCGCAGAGCGTGTCGACTTCTTGTGGCACTCGATCAAGGCGTAGCCCCGTCCGGATTCGACTCATGTCGCACACAGCGCCCGACGGCAGCTCCTCGTTCCAGCTGAACCTCGTGCGCGGCGATTCATCTTTACGAGTGTTCAGCAGTCCTGAATCACGTTCGGAGATTAGGGGGGACGTGACAAGAGTGTCAAGGCTCCGCCAATGCGGTAGCGGACAACGTCCGCCGAACTGGCCGGTCCCGGGCCCCGAAACGCGACAACTATGCCTGATGCTTCGTCATATAGACGTATCCGCCCCCCCTCTCGAAACATCCGCCCTCTTGACGGGCGGCCGCGCCGTACGCTGTGGGCGGCCCGACAGCCATGGCTGGCGGCACCGGAGTTGAGGGGGATCATGGAACTGGACGCGTTCATGCAGGTGGCGGGGGCGCCGATCGGCGCGGCGGTGGCGGCGTACGGGGGCGCGGTGCTGACCCGGGCCGAGGACGCGGCCGCGGACGCCACCGCGAACCTCGGACGGCGGATCGTCCAGCGGGTCTGGCGCCGGGGCGACGCCGGACAGCAGGCCGTCCTGGAGGCGGGCGTCCGGGAGGCGGCGGAGGAGCCGGGGAACCCGGACGCGCTGGCCGCGCTGCGCCAGGCCGTCCGCGGTGCGGTGCGCCAGGACGGCGAACTGCTGCGGGAGTTGGCCGCGCTGCTGCCCGCTCCGGCGGCGCCGCAGCTCACCGTGCACGTCGAGGTCGAGGGGCACGGCGCGGTGGTCAACACCGGCACCATCACGGGGAACGTGACCACCCGGACGGTCGACGGCGGGGTGGACGGGGAGTGAGCACACCGCCGAGAACGGGCCGGGGCCTGGTCCACGTCTCCGGCAACGGGGTGGTCGTCAACTTCGGCACCATCACGGGGAACGTGAGCACCGGCCGGACGGTGCGGCTGCCGCCGGAGGCCGCGCGCTCGGCCGCCGACACCCCGGCCGAGGGTCTCACGAACCTGCCGGCACCGCCGGAGTGGTTCGCCGGCCGGTCGACGGAACTCGCCGCACTGCACCAGGGGTTGACCGTGGTACCCCGGACGCCGGACGCGGTTCCGGCCGTCGTGGTCCACGGGCTGGGCGGGGTCGGGAAGTCCACGCTCGCCCTGCGGTACGCCCAGGTGTACGAGGAGTCGTACGACCTGGTGTGGTGGATCGACGCGGCCACGCCCGGCGCGGTCGAGGCCGCGCTGGCCGAGATCACGGTGCACCTGAGCCCGATCTGGGCAAGCGTGACGGAGCAGAACAGCCGGCCCGCGTACGCCGCGTGGGCCCTCGCCTGGCTGCGGCAGCACGACCGGTGGCTGCTGGTGTATGACAACGTCGAGGACCCGAAGGCCATCACCCCGTACCTGGGCAGCCTGCGGCGCGGACACCACCTGGTGACCAGCCGGCTCTCCGGCGGCTGGCGCGGGGTGCGCACGCGCGTCCCGCTGGGCGTCCTGCCCCGGGAGGCCGCCGCCGACCTGCTCCTCTCCCACCTGCCGGGCCTCGCGCCGTCGACCGAGTCACGCTGGGAGGCCGTGCAGCTGGCCGAGGAGCTGGGGCGCCTGCCGCTCGCCTTGGACCAGGCCGGGGCCTTCATCTCGGAGACCGTCACCGACTTCGCGACCTACCGGAGCCGGCTCGCGCTCCAGCTGGACGTGTCCGCCCACAGCGAGGGCGCCGAGCGGACCGTCGCCCGGACCTGGCGACTGACCCTCGCCGCGATAGCGGAGCGCGACCCGCTGGCGGTGGAGCTGCTGTACGCGCTGGCCTGGCTCGACCCCGACGGCTGCCCCCGGTCACTGCTTGGCCGCCTCGCCCCGGACGCGCTCGCGGCGGACCGGGCGCTGGGCCTGCTGAACGCCTTCAGCATGATCACCCTGACCGACCGGGAGGCCCGCGTCCACCGCCTGGTCCAGAGCGTCCTGCGCGACGACACCGGCGCCCTGCCGGACTCGCGGGCCCGGGCGCTCCGGGCACGGGGCAAGGTGGAACAGCTGCTCGTCGAGGTGGTCTGCCCCGACGGGGCGGGCTCGGAGCCCGACGCCGAACAGCTGGTGCTGCTCATGCCGCACATCCGCGCCCTGGCCGTCACCGGTCCGCCCGAGGGCGCCGGGCTGGAGGTGACGCTGCTGTTCGGCCGCGCCGCAATACATCTCCGGCTCGAAGGGCAGACCGTCCACGCCCTGCCACTGCACAGGGCGTACAGCGAAGGGATGGACCGCGAATTCGGCACCGGGTCCTCGGACGCGATCATCTCCCGCAACGCACTCGCCGGCGCGTACGAGGCGGCGGGAAGCCCGCGCGAGGCCGTTCGGATCCTCGAACCGCTGCTGGAGCAGAGCATGCGGGTCCTCGGTCCGCACGACCTCACCACGTTGAACGTCCGTGGCAACCTCGCCAGCGCCTACCATCGCCTCGGAAGTTCCACGAAAGCCGTCACCCAGTACCGGCGGGCCGTGGCCGCGAGCCGCACCGGCCTCGGTGAGCGACACCCGAGGACGCTGAGCCTGCTGGGCGGCCTCGCGTCCGCGCACCAGGCAGCGGGGCGACACCGGGAAGCGATCACGATCTACGAACACCTGCTCTCCCATGAGGATGCCTTGACCGGGTGGGAGAAGGACCTGTCCATCCCGGTACGACAGGGCGCGCGGCTGCGGGGCAACCTCGCCACCGCCTACGGGGACACGGGCCGCTACGAGGAGGCGATCGCACTCCTCCGGACCGCCCTCGCCGAGACCGAGGAGGCATTCGGCTCCGACCACCCGGACACGCTGGCCCAACTGGGCAACCTCGGGCACGCCTTGGAGGCGGCCGGCAGGCTGTCCGAGGCACGGCCGATCTACGTCGACGTCCTCGAACGATCCGAGCAGGTCCTCGGGGAGCAGCACCCCGACACCCTGAACCGCCGCGCCAACCTGGCCTACCTCTACGCGACGAACGGTGATCTCGCCCGCGGCCTCGACCTGGGCAGGCTGGTCCTCGCCCAGCGCCGACAGGTACTGGGCGAGGACCACCCCGACACGCTGACGAGCATGAGCAACCTGGCCGGCGCCCTTCAGGCCGCCGAGGAGCCCGACGAGGCGATCCGCCTGTTCGAGGAGACGCTCGCACTCCGCCAGGACATCCTCGGTGCGCGGCACGCCGACACCTTGACCAGCTTCAACAATCTCGCCACGTGCCACCTCGTCGCGGGGCACCCCGACCTCGCCATCGCGCTGCTGGAGACGGCGCTGGCCACCCAGCAACGGCGGCTCGGGCCCGAGAATCCGGCCACCATGATCACCCTCAGCAACCTCGCGGCCGCCTGCCGGGAGGCGGGCGATCCGGAGCGGGCGTTCGAGCTGCTCACGACCGTGCTCTATCAGCGGACCCGGGTGCTCGGCGAGGACCACCCCGACACCCTCGGCACGCTCGCCAACCTGGCCCGCCACTACGAGGCCACGGGCGAGCTCGACAGGGCCCTCCCCCTGTACGAATCGGCGCACGCCCGGCTCGTGGAACTCGTCGGCAGCAGCCACCCCACGACCGTCGCCGTCGGCGAGCACCTGGCCCGGGCCGTGCGGAGCAAGGAGGACTGAGCAGTCCGGGGCCCGAGTGGGGCCCCGGACTCATGCTTCTGGGACACGACCGGGAGGACCGTGAAGGTATTCACCCGCGCCCTCCCCGGAGCGGGACGGATCGATTCAGAGGCATCACCATGAGTAGTCAATCTGTCACCGACGGGTCGACCGTGATCATCACCGTGCACGAGGTGCGACCGGACGGCGGGCCCGGCGACACGGTGGCCCACGGGTTCCTCACCGGTGCGGCGACCGTCCTGGTACCGGATCCGCCCGAAGTCCTGGCCAGCCCCTGGCGAAGACTCCTGGTCCGGGTCTCCCGTTCCCCCGGTACCGCCGATACCGCCCAGTTGGTCCCGGTCGCCGGGATCGGCCTGGCCGCGGTCGACGGGGACGGCATCACCACGGCCGCCGCCACGCTGACCCTGGTCCGGCCGCCGAAGATCGCGTTCACCCTCCCGAAGTACACGTCCGCGCAGCTCGCCGCCGCCCTGGCCCGCCACCACGGCGACCAGTGGGCCGCCTACGCCGCGCTCGGCTTCCGGGTGGTCCGCCCGGAGCTGCCCGGCGCGCCGGAGAAGTGGTGGCTCGACTCCGCGTCGGCCGGCCTGACCGACGGCGGCGTCTCGACGAGCGTCAAGGGCTACGCGATGGACGCCTGCTGCTCCAGCCCGATGTGCACGGACTGCCAGTACGGCTCCGACCAGCCCCGCGCGGCCGCGGCCTGACTCGCCCTGCCACCCTCCCCTCACCCTCCCCTGGAGCGTGATCACCATGACGACGCCGCAGGACCGGCCCCGGGGCCTGCTGAACCTGAACTCCGTCCGGCTGCAGGACACCGCCCTGGCGCTCGCGGCCGTCATCCCGGAGCTCTTCTACTTCGGCACGATCATCTCCCCCCGGTCGGACGGCGCGCAGCGGCTGGGGATGGTGCTGCTGACCCTGGCCGAGGCCGTCGCGCTGGTCCTGCGGCGCCGCCGTCCGGTGGCGACCTTCGCCGCCGTCTGGCTGATCACCACCGCCGCCAACGTGATGGCGGTGGCCGGCGTCTTCAAGTTCACGCCGGCCTTCGGCCTGCTGATCGCCCTCTACACCGTCGCCGCGCAGTGCCGGCGGCCGGTCGCGCTGGCGGCCCTGGTGCTCGCCTTCGCCCCGATGGGCGTGACGGTCTACCACGACGCGTACACCTACCACGGTCCGTTCGTCGTGCCGGTGCTCGTCGCCAACATCGCCTTCTTCCTCCCCGTCACCGTGGTGGTCTGGGGCTTCGCCCGGTGGAGCCGCGCCGCCCGGGCGGACGCCGAACGCCGACGCCAGGAGGTCGCCGAGGCCCGCCGGCGGGTCACCCAGGAGCGGCTGCGGATCGCCCGCGAGCTGCACGACATCGTCGCGAACGCCGTCGCGGTGATGGTGATGCGGGCCGAGACCGGCCGGATCACCGCCCTGACGGACCCGGCGCAGGGCGAGGCCTTCGGCCACATCGAGGACCTGGGCCGGTCGACGCTGGCCGAGCTGCGGCACCTGCTGCGACTGCTGCGCACCTCGGAGACCCCGGTGGAGGAGGGGTACGGCCACGGTCTGGGCGACCTGGAGCAGCTGCTGGCGGACGTCCGCCGGGCGGGCGTCGAGATCTCGCTGGAGACCAGCGGGACGCCACTGCGGATCGACGACAGCGTCGGCCGGACCGCCTACCGGCTCGTCCAGGAGGCCGCCACCAACATCACCAAGCACTCCGGCCCGGGCACCAGCGCGGTGGTGCGGATCACCTGGGACAACGCCCTGCTGATCGAGGTCGTGGACGACGGCGCGGGCCGCCCGCCGGGCGGCGAGCAGGACCTGTCGACCGGCCACGGCCTGCTCGGCCTGCGCGAACGTGTCGCCCTCTTCGGCGGCCTGCTGAGCGCGGCCCCCTACGGCCCGGGCTTCCGCGTCGCCGCCGCCCTCCCGGTCTCCACCGTCCCCGGGCACCGCACCCCCGACGCCCACCCGGCAGCCTGAGGACGCAACTGAACGCAATGGCGAGCCCCACCTCCACCACCCACAACCACCGGCCACCCGACCGCAGCCGGGCGGCCTGACGGCTCAGCGAATGCCGTCGGAGAGTCGGACGAAGCACCACCCGCCGCGCCTCGTCTCCCCTACGGCAGCACGGCACCACTCCGCGACAGCCGACCAAGCCCGCCCCCACCCGAGCCACCGTGTCACCGCCACACTGCCCACCTCCGCCACCCACGGCCACCGGCCACCGGCCACCGGCCACCGGCCACCCGACGGCAGCATGGCACCGCCCCGCGGCGGCCGACCGGCCGGCCGAAGGCGCAGCCGGCCGAGCCCAGCCCCACACGAGCCGGGCCTCCGCCGCCGCCCTCCCCGCCCCCACCGTCAGCGGGCGCCGCTCCGCGAGACGGCTACCCCTCCTCCCGGCGGCTCAGCGGAAGGCGTCGGAGAGGCGGGTGAAGGTGCGGCCGGCGGCGAGGAGGGTGGGGAGGGCGGTGGCGAGGCCCCGGGCGGTGCCGGAGGCGGGGTGGTTCATGTGGCCGATGACGATGGCCCCGGGCGGGGAGCCGACCAGTTCCCGGTTGACCTGGGCGGCGTTCAGGGTGGCGCCGCCGTCGGCGTTGGTGGCGAAGCCGGCGACGAGCTGGCCGAGGTCGGCGGCGATCCGGGTGGCGACGTCGTCGTAGTGGGCGGTGCCGGAGCGGAAGAACCGGGGCGGTCGGCCGAGCAGCGCGGTGAGCTTCTCGCGGTTGCCCGCGATCTCGTCGTAGACCTCGCCGGCGTCCCGGGTGCCCGGGATGCCGTAGGCGGAGCGGCCGGTGACGGAGAGGGGGCGGTGGACGGTGCCGTGGTTGGCGATCTCGAAGAGCGGGTCGGCGGCGAGGGCCTCGAAGAGGGCGGGGTTGGCGTCGATCCAGCGGGCGTTCAGGAAGAGGGTCGCGGGGACGCCGTGCGCCCGGAGGGTGTCGATCAGGGCGGCGTCGTAACCGGAGCCACCCGAGCCGCCGCAGGCGTCGAAGGTGAGGGCGGTCGCGGGGCTGGGGACGTCGGGGACGGTGGTGAGGACCCCGGGGACCTCCAAGCCCCAGGCCGTGGGGGTGGCGCCGGCGTAGCGGGCGACGATCGCGGCCCGGGTGGGGAAGGTGGACGCCGCGGTGGGCGTAGGCGTCGGCGTCGCGGACGGCGTGGGGGTAGGCGTGGGAGTGGGGGCGGGCGGGTCAGCCGGATCAACCGGAGCAACCGACGCCGTCCCACCAGCCGCCGGTGCCGACGACGCCGATGGCGCCCCCGACGCCGACGGCGACGTGGGCGGGGCGGAGGTCGGCCGGTCCGGGGTGGTCGGCGCGCAGGCGGCCAGGGCGGTGCCGGCCGCGGCCACCAGGAGGGTCCGCCGATTGACTGACATCGAGACTCCGCAACTGTCCGAAACATTCCTACCGTCAGATGATCTACGTCTATCAAGCCGGTCGACGGCCCCCGACGCAACCCGGGTCGGCCTTCACGGGTCCGCCGCACGCCGGTGGGGCCCGGCTCACCGGGGGTTCACCGGCGCGGGTAGGCAGCCCGGCGGGCAGGGGCCGCGGGCGTCCCTGGCGACCCGAACCGGAGGAGATCCGATGGCGGAGGACAGGCACCCCGAGGAACCGCGGCTCGGACAGCTCGGGCGGCGCGGGCTGCTGGCGGCCGGGGCGGCGGGCGCCCTGGGCGTCGCGGCGACGACGGTCGGGGCGGGGAGCGCGCACGCCGCCGAGGGCGGCGCGGGGGCGGACCGGACGATCACCCTGACCGGCAAGCTGCCGACCGGGGCGCCGGACTTCGTCCACCTGCCGTTCGACGTACCGGCGGGCGTCCGCGAGATCGCGGTCTCCTACCGGTACGACAAACCCGCCGTGCCGCCCGGCACGCCGGGGAACTCCTGCGACATCGGCCTGTTCGACGAGCGCGGCACCGAGCTCGGCGGGCGCGGCTTCCGGGGCTGGTCGGGCGGCTTCCGGACGGAGTTCGCGGTGAGCCGCGAGCAGGCCACCCCCGGCTACCTCCCCGGGGCGATCCGGCCGGGCCGCTGGCACGTGGTGCTCGGCCCGTACCAGGTGGCGCCGCAGGGGCTGGAGTACCGGGTCGAGGTCACCCTGCGGTTCGGGGCACCGGGCGGCGAGTTCGCTCCCGCCTACCCGCCGGAGCGCGCGCGGGGGCGCGGCCGGGCCTGGTACCGGGGCGACTGCCACCTGCACACCGTGCACTCCGACGGGCGCCGCCAGCCCGCCGAGGTGGCCGCCGGCGCCCGCGCGGCCGGGCTGGACTTCATCGTGTCGACCGACCACAACACCAGCTCCGCGCACGGCGTCTGGGGCCCGCTGGCCGGGCCGGACCTGCTGGTGATGCTCGGCGAGGAGGTCACCACCCGCAACGGCCACTGGCTGGCGCTGGGCCTGCGCCCGGGCCAGTTCGTCGACTGGCGCTACCGGTCCCGGGACGAGGCCTTCCCCCGGTTCGCCCGCCAGGTCCGTCGGCAGGGCGGCCTGGTGGTGCCCGCCCACCCGTACTGCCCGTACGTCGCCTGCCAGTGGAAGTTCGGCTACGAGGACGCGGACGCCGTCGAGGTGTGGAACGGCCCGTGGACCTACGACGACGAGTCGACGGTGGACAGCTGGGACGCGCAGCTCGCGGTGGCGCTGCGCGACGGGCGCTCCTGGCTGCCCGCGGTCGGCAACAGCGACGCGCACAGCGCCCCGCAGGTGATCGGCTCGCCGCACACCGTCGTGCTGGCCGAGGACCTGACCCGGGACAACGTCCTGGAGGGCATCCGGTCCGGCCGCAGCTGGCTCGCCGAATCGGCCGCCGTGCAGCTGGAGTTCACCGCCACCGGGCACGGCCGGCAGGCCGGCATCGGCGAGGAGCTGAGCGTCCCGGCCGACGCCCCGGTGGACGTCCGGCTCGCCGTCTCGGGGGTGCCGAACGGCACGGTCCGGTTCCTGACCGACGAGGGCCAGCTGCACCAGGAGTCGCTGCCCGCCGACGGCGCGGGGACGGTCGTCTGGCGGACCACCGCCTCGCTCGCCGCGTTCGTCCGGGCCGAGGTCCGGCACCCGAAGGCGGACGGGACGCCCGGCAAGGGCAATGCCATGGGTCCGGACCTGCCGTGGGGGCCGATGGCCGCGCTGACCAATCCGATCGTGCTGCGGGTGGAGGGGTAGCGGCCCCGGAGATGCGCACCGGAGGTCCGGGGAGGGGACGACTCCGGGGTGTGCGGTGGACTAGGTTGATCTCCGACAGCAGTCACTCGAAGGGACGGCGGTCGGCTGTCCGCCTTTCCGGGTTCGTCCGACCCGTGAACCGCGTCGGACGGGCCCCCGCGCACTCCGGCCGTCCCGCCCCGGCTCCCCGTCCGTCCCCGGCCCGCGAAGGGATCAGCAGCTGTGAACCGTACGACCGAAGGTGGACCGGAGCTCGGAGGCGGACGCGGGGCGGGCAGCGTGGTCGTCCTCTCCGACCCGGCCGCCGGTGCCGGCAGCGGCCCGGTCGCCCCGCTGGTCGCGGACGCGCTCTTCCCGAGCGTCCACCTGCGCGCCGCGGACTTCCAGCGGGCCGTCCGGCAGGGGTACGTCGCGCCGGACCTGCCCGAGGCCCGGCGGCAGAACACCACCGCGCTGGCGGCCGCCGCGCAGGCCGCCTTCGCCTTCGCCTCGGGCGGGTACCAGGTGGTGGTGGAGGGGTCGGTCGCGCCGACGGCGCTGGACGCCTTCCGCCGCGAGAGCCGGGCGACCGGCGCGGCGCTGCACTACGTCGTGCTGCACGGCGGCACCGTCCCGGGGGCCGGGACGGGGGCCGGCGTGGAAGCGGCCGCGGACGTCCCGGAGGCGCAGGCCGCCCCGGAGGCCCGGCCCGGCCCGGAGGCTCAGGCCGACGCGGTGCTGGCCGGACTGCGCCGAGGGGCGTACCTGCTGAGCTGGTGATCCCCCGGCAGCCTCCCCTGACCTCCCCGACCCCCCACCTCCCTCAACCTCGCTACGCGGCGCCAGAGTTGACGGCCTCGCGCAGGTCGAGGGCGCGGCGCCGGGAGTCGGCGGCCTCCTCCGGGCGGCCGAGTTCGGCGAGCACGGCGCCGTGGAAGTCCAGCGCGAGCAGGACGAGCCGGGCGTTGCCCTGCTCCTCGGCGACGGCGAGCACCTCGGTCAGGGCGGCCAGCGCCTCCTCGACCCGGCCGAGGACGCGCAGCGCCTCCGCCCGGCCGAACCGGAGGTCTCCCTGGAGCGGGTCGTCCGGGTGCGCGTGGATCAGGTCGAGGGCCCGTTCGGTGACGGCCAGGCCGCGCTCCGCCTCGCCGACCTGGTAGAGGCAGTGGGCGAGGTCGTCCAGCGCGCGGGCGGTGAGCGGGGCGTCGCCCCGGGCCTCGTGGGCGGCGACGACGAGTTCCAGCACGGCGATGGCGTCGTAACCGCGGCCGGCCGCGGCGAGGAGGCCGGCGAGGACGGTGCGGCAGCGGACGAGCAGCGCGGCGGCGGACTCGCGCGCCGGCTCGGCGGCCGCCAGCTCGGCCAGGTCGGCCGTCACCTCCCCCAACCGGTCGACGAAGCCCCCGGCCGAGCCCTCGACGGAGCCCTCGACGCCGCCGGACCCGTCCGCCTCGGCGAGCAGCAGGGCGGCGAGGCGTTCCACGGTGTCCCGGCGGGCGGCCGTCAGCCGGGGCCCGGCCTCGGCCGCCAGCCGGCCGGAGCCGCAGCCGTCGAGCGCCGGGCCGCGCCAGAGGTCGAGCGCGCGGCGCAGCCGGTCGGCGGTCTCGGCGCCGGTCTCCTCCCCCGCGGCGCGCAACCGCTCGAAGCGCTGCACGTCGACCGCCTCCGGGTCACCGAGCAGCGCGTAGCCGGCGCCCCGGGTGACCACGTGCAGCCCGTCCGGGTCCTCCGCGACCGGCCCGCCGACGGGTATGCCGTCGGCGGCCGCCGCGAGCAGCCGCCGCACGGCGGTGACGTGCCCGCGGAGGGCGGACCGGGCGGTGGACGACGGGGCGCCGTCCCAGAGCAGGTCGAGCAGCCGCTCCACCGGGACGACCCGGCCGAACTCCAGGGCGAGCGCGGCCAGTAACGCCCGCCGTTTCGGGCCGGGTGGCGGCAGTGTCCTGCCCCGTTCGTCCTGGAGCTCGAACGATCCGAGCAGATTGATGCGCACTGCCGCTCCCCACCGCATTCCGATCAGATGATCCGTTTGATCCGGTCGATCAGAGTGAGAGCATAGGGATTGTTCGGATTGGTCCACACCTCTCCTGGTGAGCGCCCGGTTGTCCCGAACTGCGAGCCCGATCGCGCCCCGGCGGCGCCCCTCCCGGCCACGCCGCGCGAGCCCCGCCGGCGCGGACGGCTCACGAGGTCTCCAGTCCCAGCCCGGTGGCCAGGAAGAAGCCGTGCGCGCCGTGGGTCGGCGTGCCGAGGCCGAGCCGACGGGCGGTCACCCGGCCGGGGCCGAGGCCGAAGCCGGAGTCGCCGCTGATGCCGCGCGCCGCCAGTTCGGTGGTGATCAGCCCGGCGACCCGGGCGGCGGTGGCCTCCGTCGGGTTCTTGAACTCGGCCTTCCAGCGCTTGCCCGACGGCTGCCAGCCGTCCGCCGCCATCGCGGCCGCGACCTCGGCCGGCTCGCCGGGGCGCGGGCCGACCCGGAGCAGGATGCCCTTGGCCTGGTCGTAGGCGAAGGAGAGGCCGCCGCTGATCAGCGGGGTGGCGATGGAGAAGGTGACCTTCTCGCCCGGCCGCTGGACCGGCAACTGCTCGATCCAGGCCACCAGCAGGTGCTCCAGGCCCTCGCGCAGGTGCGGCAGGTTCAGCGCGAGCCGGCCGCCGGGCAGGTAGGTCGCGGTGTCGCCAGGGGCCTCGTAGGGGAGGTGGAGCAGCCAGCTGTACGGCAGCCGGGGGAAGTCGCTGGGCCCGTCGGGGCCGCCGGCCGGGCCGCCGTACTCGAAGGTGCCGCGCTCCTCCTCCTCGACCTCCGCGGCCGGCGCGGTCTCCAGCCAGACCCGGCGCCGGTCGGCGCGCAGCCGCAGCAGGCGGCCGTCCTCGCCCGCCTCGCGCCAGCGCACGTCGGGGCCGTGGGGGCCGCCGCCGAACAGGGTCGGTTCGCCGAGGACGGCGCAGACGGCGCGGTGGATCTCGCCGAACACCGCCCGCCGCCGCTCCAGCGTGGGCGGCTCCTCCGAGAACCGGTGCAGGTCGAGCACGTCGTACGTGCGACCGGGGCCGCCGGACCACGCGAAGGAGGGCTGGAACCGCTCGTCCGCGGTGCGGATCTCGGCCCAGTGCAGGCCGAACTCCACGGTGACGCCCGACTGCCCGCCGGCTATCCGCTCGACCTCCTCGACCGGGCAGCGGCCGCCGGGCGCGTCGTGCAGCGCGGGGACGAACGCGGCCACCACGGCGGGGAGTTCGGGGCTGACGTGCGCGACGTCGACCGGCCGGACGTGCGGCTGGACGGCGATCCAGGCGCGGCGGTCGTTGGCCTGGAGCAGCATGGTGCGCTCGGCGGACCGCCAGCGCAGGCCGAACCCGTCGGCGGCGGTCGGGACGGCGGTGGGCGCGCCGACACCGCGCAGCGCCTCGGCCAGGGTCCGCAGCGCGGCGCGGCGCTCCTCGGCCGAGGCGACGTGGCGGAAGTCGAGCAGCGGCAGCCAGGCCCGCCGGTAGGTGGCGGCCTTGGGCTCGGTGGTGCCGAGGAACAGCTCCGCCCCGGCCGGCCACCGCAGGGCCGCCTGGAGGCCGACGACCAGGATGTCGGCGAACTCCCGGCGGATCTTCCAGTCGGGCCGGTCGGCGACCAGCCGCTCGACGTCCGCCCTGGTCCAGCAGGGGTCGAGGTCGTGCAGGGTCCGGACCAGCTGGACGGTGGTGGGCAGGTCGGCGGTCCAGCCGACGCCGGTGGCGCTCTCGGTGCTCATGCCGATGATCATCGCAACCACCACCGACAACGCCGCCCGGCGGCGAGGGTCAGGCAGCGGGCTCGACGGCGAGGTCGGCGAGCAGGCCGCGGATCCGGCGTTCGATCTCGTCGCGGATCGGGCGGACGGCGGCCACGCCCTGGCCGGCCGGGTCGTCCAGCTGCCAGTCCAGGTAGCGCTTGCCGGGGAAGTAGGGGCAGGCGTCGCCGCAGCCCATGGTGATGACCACGTCGGAGGCCTGGACGGCCTCGGTGGTGAGCACCTTGGGGGTCTCGGCGGAGATGTCGACGCCGACCTCGCGCATGGCCTCGACGACGGCCGGGTTGACGGTGTCGGCGGGGGCCGAGCCGGCCGAGCGGACCAGGACGCGGTCGCGGCCGAGGTGGGTGAGGAAGGCGGCGGCCATCTGGGAGCGGCCCGCGTTGTGGACGCAGACGAACAGCACGGACGGGACGGACGGGACGGACGGGACGGCGGGGGTGCTCATGGGCGGGGGCTTCTCTCTCGGGTTCAGCGGGTGGTGGCGACAGCGGCCGGGCCGGTGCGGCCGAACAGGACGGCGACCAGCGCGACCCCCACCACCAGCCCGGCGAGCTGCGCGGCGACGAACCCCGGGACGGAGGCGGGGGCGATGCCGGCGAAGGTGTCGGTGAAGGCCCGGCCGATCGTCACGGCGGGGTTGGCGAAGCTGGTGGAGGAGGTGAACCAGTACGCGGCGCCGACGTACCCGGCGATCGCGAGCGGTGCGGCGGCCGCCCGGCCGACCCGGGCCAGGCCGAAGACCAGCAGGATCAGCCCGGCGGTGGCGACCAGCTCGCCGAGCCACAGGTGCGGGGCGGAGCGGTCGTGGCCGGACCAGCGGACCAGCGGCTCGCCGAACATCGCGTCCGCGAGCACCGCGCCGCCGATCGCCCCGGCGGTCTGCGCGGGCAGGTACGCGGCGACCTCGCGCGGCGTCGGCCCGCTGCCGTCGCGGCGGCCGGTCCACCAGGCGGCGAGGGTGACGGCGGGGTTGAAGTGGGCGCCGGAGATCGGGCCGAGCAGGGCGATCAGCACGCCCAGGCCGAACACGGTGGCGGTCGAGTTGGCGAGCAGCTGCAGGCCGACGTCCCGGGACAGCTCGGTGGCCTGGATGCCGGAGCCGACCACGACCGCCACCAGCGCCGCGGTGCCGACCAGTTCGGCGGCGGCCCGCCGGGCCAGGGGTATCGGGCTCGTCGCCGTCATCTCTCCTCCACCGAGGTGGGTGCCTGGAGCAGCGAGGAGAGCCGGGCGAGCGCGGCGGGCAGCACCCAGTAGTAGACCCAGGTCCCGCGCCGCTCGGAGCCGACCAGCCCGGCCTCGCGCAGCACCTTCAGATGGTGGGAGATGGTCGGCTGGGAGACGTCGAAGGGCCCGGTGAGGTCGCAGACGCAGGCCTCGCCGCCCTCGTGGGAGGCGATCAGGGACAGCAGCCGCAGCCGCACCGGGTCCGCCAGCGCCTTGAACATCCTCGCCAGCCCGGCGGCGGCGTCCTCGCCCAGCGGTTCGCGGACCATCGGCGTGCAGCACGCCACCCGGTCGTCCTGGCCGAGCACCGGCAGTTCCAGATTCGACATGCGTCTATGTTGACAGCCATCGATTCCCCGGAGCAAGCGACCGCTGCGGGTGAACCCGGACCCGGCCCGTCGGCGTGTCCGGGTCCGGCGGGTTGCGGCGGCCCGTCTCGGTCGTTAGCCAGTCATGAGCCACGATCACCCGTCCTCGCCGCGCGCCAACGACGAAACGTTTCTGCGTGACGAACCGATCTTCGCCCAGCTGGCCCGTCTGTGGACCGCCGCCGGCCGCACCGTCCCGGGCCGGCCCGACCAGGAGTGGCAGCACCTCGTCGAGCCGCCCGGGTTCCGCCCGCCCACCGGGGCGACGGTCCCCGGGCGGCCCACCGGGCGGCCCGCCGGGTGACGGCTACGCGCCGACCTCCCCGTCGATCGCCTCCCGCAGGAAGTCGGCGTGGCCGTTGTGCCGGGCGTACTCGTGGATCAGGTGCAGCATCACCAGCCGCAGCGACACGTCCGACTCCCAGCGCGCGAAGTGCGCGGTGACGTCCAGCGACTTCGCCTCCCGCTCGATCCGCCGCGCGTGCTCGACCTCCGCCTCCCAGGCCTCGAACGCCTCGGTCCGGCTGGACCCGCTCGCGTCGTACGCGGCCTGGAAGTCGCCCTCGGGGGACCAGACGAACGGGACGTCCTCCCCGTTGATCACCCGCCGGAACCAGGTCCGCTCCACCTCCGCCATGTGCCGCACCAGCCCGAGCAGCGTCAGCGTCGACGGCGGGCTCGACCGCAGCTTCAGCTGCTCGTCGGTCAGCCCGGCGCACTTCATCGCCAGCGTCGCCCGGTGGAAGTCCAGGTACGCCCGCAGCGTCTCCCGCTCGCCCCCGGTCAGCGGCGGCGAGACCCGCCCGTCCGTCGTCTTCATCCCGGCCATCCCGGTCTCCCCGCTTCCTCGCACGTCCGAACACGTCCGGACACGCCCGAACACATCCGACTGATCGTCACCGAGTCTCCCAGTCGGCGGTGTTCACGCCAAAACCCCTGGCCAGCCCCGCCGACCCGACCCGATCGGCCTGCTCGTCATCGCGGTGGCAGGCCCGCGAAACCACTCCCTTCGGGTAGTTCCGCGCGGCACACGTTTGGGTACGTACTGCGGCGCGCGCCCGCGAGCCGTCCGCGCACCGCATCCCCCCGGCCCGACCCAGCCGCCCCGCGAGGAGACCAGGACACCCATGAGCAGCCAGGACCGCATCCCCACCCCGGTACGCCAGACCTACGGCGCCGGCGATCTGTCCCAAGCCGCCAGCTTCGCGGGCGGTTTCATCAACTTCGGCGACTGGCAGGGCATCGACCTCACCGCCCCCACCTCCGAGGACCGGGTCCGCAGCCAGGAGCAGCTCTACCACCGGGTGCTGCGCGCCTTCCCGCGGCCGACCGAGCAGCTCCGGCTGGCCGAGGTCGGCTGCGGGCGCGGGCTCGGCGCGGCACTGGCGCTGCGGGACTTCCGGTTCGCCGCGGTGACCGGCGTCGACATCCACCCGGACCAGATCGAGCGGGCCCGCGCCGTCAACGCCAAGGCCCTGGCCACCTACCCGGACCGGCTCGGCTACACCCTCGGCTCGGCCGACGAACTCCCCTTCGCGGACGCCTCCCTGGACGGCCTCTACTCGGTCGAGGCCGCCCAGCACTTCCGCGAACTCACCGGCTTCGCCCACGAGGCGGCCCGGGTGCTGCGCCCCGGCGGCCGGCTGGTCGTCACCACCTTCTTCGCCGCGCCCGGTCCCGAGGTCGCCGAGCGCCTCAAGATCCTCCTCGCCAGCTTCGCCGACGGCCTCGACGTCCCGCACGCCCTGGACGGCTTCACCGCCGACCTCACCGCCGCCGGTTTCGGCACCGTCGCCACCGAGTCGATCGGCGCCGACGTCTGGCCGGGCCTCGACCGCTACCTCGTCGACACCGTCCCCGCCGACCACTGGACCCGCCACTTCCTGCCCGCCTGGCGCCACGGCCTGCTCGACTACCACCTGGTCACCGCCGACCGGGGCTGAGCCACCGGGCCGTCCACCGCCGCCGGGCCGCCCCCGCCCGCAGACCGGCCACTCCGCCGGATCCGGCCGACCTGCGGGCGGGCTCACCGGGCCGTCAGCAGGTGACCGGGACGGTCACGGTGGCGGTGGACGGCGGCCAGCCCCACTGGGTGACGTTGAAGGTGGCCATGACGCTGGAGCCGCACGGGGCGGTGCCGGAGACGTTGCCGACCGGGATGCCGCCGAAGGGGATGAAGACGTTCGGCGAGTCGCTGCCGATGACCGCGCCGCCGACGACCTGGGCGGTGAGGTTGAAGGACACCTTCTGCGGGGTCCAGCTGACGCTGGCCGGGGTCGCGTAACCGCCGAACGTGACCTGGTTGCCGGTCACCGAGGCGCAGAGCCGGGTGTTCAGGATCCCGGGGAACCCGTCCACGCAGTTGCTCGGGCCGGACGGGCCGGTGGGCTGGGCGGTGGCGGCGGTGGCACCGGCGACGCCGAGGCCGGACAGCGCGGCAGCGGTGGCGAGCACAGCGGTGAATCGTTTCATCACGTTCATGATCGGCTCTCTCCCTGAGTCAGGAGTGGTGGGTGGGGTTGCGTGAAGCGGAGTGCAATTTCACGCTTCACATGTCAGATGCTGCCATGACTTCCGAGCCCACCGTCCGCGAACGGCCTCGACTCCGGGGACACCTGCCGGAATTGACCTTCATCTGGCGCGATTCAGCACCGTGCAGCAGACTCTCCCCCAACGGCTCCCACCGCACCCTCCGTAACCTCCGCACCCACCACACCATCGGAGAACCCCCACGGTGACTACGAGTCGACAACTGGAGATATCCCTCGCCGGCGGCCGCTCCGGCAGCGGGCCGGCGACCTGGGGCCAGCGCGCCATCTGGGACATCGTCAACCGCCTCGCCCCCGGCGACCGTCCGCGCTTCAACATCGCCACCAGCGCCCCGATCGACCCGGGCCTGCCGCTGCCGGTGGTCCTGGACGCCCTCGGGCACCTGCTCCACCTGCACGACTCCCTGCACACCCGGCTGCTGCCCGCCCCGGACGGCGCCGGGGTGCACCAGATCGTCGACCCGGACGGCCGGCTGCCGGTCCACGTCCGGGACTGCCCCGACGGCGCCGACCGGGCCGAACTCACCGCCGCCGGCGAGGCCCTGCACGCGGAGCTGGCCGCGCGCCCCTTCGACGTCGGCGCCGAGTGGCCGATCCGGGTCGGCCTGGTGGTCGCCGACGGCCTGGTCCGGCAGATGTCCCTGACGCTCTCGCACACCGCGGTGGACGGCACCGGCATGGGCCTGCTGGTCCGGGACCTCAGCGAACTCGCCCTGGGCGCCGACCCGGCCGCGATCCGCGCCGCCCGAGCACCCCAACAGCCGCTGGAGGAGGCCGGGTTCCAGACCTCCCCACGCGGTCTGAAGCGGGACGCCAACGCCCGCGCGCACGCCCTGCGAAAGCTCCGCGGCGCCCCGGCCCGGCTCTTCCCGCCCGCCGTCGGCAAGACCGGCGAGACCGGCACGGCCGCCACCGAGGCCGGCGCCGAGCGGTTCCCGAACGCCGTGCTGGACTCGCCCGCGCTGCTGCGCGCCGTCGACGCGGTCGCCGCCGCCCACCGGACCGGCACCTCCGCCGTCCTGCTCGCGGCCACCGCCGCGATGACGGCCCGGCTCTCCGGCTCGCCGGACGCCGTGCTCCAGGTCGTGGTCAACAACCGCTTCCTGTCCGGCCTCTCCGACGCGGTCAGCGTGGTCGCCGGCGACGCGCTGCTCCACCTCCCGAACGCCGACGTGGACACCGCTCCCGACACCGCTCCCGACAGCGACGACGCCCGGGACTTCGGCGCGGCCGTGCGCCGCACCCACGCCGCCTCGATCGCCGCCTACCGGCACGCGTACTTCGACCGGCGCCTGCTGGACGCGGAGGTGGCGCGCCTCACCGCCGAGGGCGTCCCGCTCGCCGACCGCTCCTGCGTCTTCAACGACACCCGCGAGCTGCTCCCGGCCGGCCTGACCGGCCCGGCCGACGACGCACCGGCCACCGCGCCGGACGGCCGGACCACACTCAGCTGGCCCGTCGAGTTCGACCCGCGCCCCGGCCTCAGCTACGCCCTGGACGCCCTGCGCACCCCCGACACCCTGCGCCTCGCGATGACCGCCGACCCGTCCGTCCTCCCCCGGCCCGCGATGGAACGCTTCCTCTACGGCATCGAGGAGCTGGTCCTCACCGAGGAGCGGACCCTGAACGGCCTGAACGGTCCGAACGGTCTGAACGGCTGAGCACGCGCCGAGGGGCCCGGTCCGTCCGCGCGGGAGCGGACGGACCGGGCCCCTTCGGCCGACGGTCGATCAGCCCTTGTGCTCGTGCACCGCGTTGGTCTCCTGGATCTTCTTCCAGGACTTCGGCTCCGGCGCGGCGCTCGCCCCGGCGCTCGGCGCGAGGCTCGGCGCCAGGCTCGCCGCGGCCGGCGCGGCACCCGCCGAACCCACCGCCGGCTTCCCCGCCGTGAACAGCCAGGTGTTGAACAGCTCGCCCAGCGGCTTGCCGGAGATCCGCTCCGCGTACGCCTGGAACTGCTGGATGGTGGCGTTGCCGTACTTGCGCTCGGTCGGCCAGCCCTTCAGGATCCGGAAGAACTTCTCGTCCCCGACCGCGTTGCGCAGCGCCTGCACCGCCACCGCGCCCCGGTCGTAGACCGCGCCGGAGAACTGGTGGTCCGCGCCCGGGTCGCCCGGCTTGACGGTCCAGAAGGCGTGGTCGGCCGGGTAGAGGTTGTAGACGTAGTCGGCCAGCTCCTGGGCGGTGCCCTCGTTCTCGTGCTCGGACCAGAGCCACTGCGAGTACCGGGCGAAGCCCTCGTTGAGCCAGATGTCGCTCCAGCGCTGGACGGAGACGCTGTCCCCGTACCACTGGTGCGCCAACTCGTGCACCACCACGGAGGTGTTGGCGCCACGGGCGAACTGGGCCGGGCTGTAGAAGATCTGGCCCTGGGTCTCCAGCGCGTACCCGGTGGGCACGTTGGGGACGTAGCCGCCGACGGTGCCGAAGGGGTACTCGCCGAAGTAGCCGGCCAGCCAGTCCACCAGCTCGCCGGTCCGCTCGACGCTGGCCTGGGCGGCGCCGAGGTTGTCGCCGAGGTCCTTGCTGTAGGCGGTGATGACGGGCGTCCCGCCGGGGGTGGTGTCGTTGCGGATCTCGAACTTGCCGATCGCCAGCGTGGCCAGGTAGGTGGCCTGCGGCTTGGTCTGCCGGTAGCTGTAGCGGGTCCAGCCGGCCGACGAGCGCTGCGCCGCGGTGCCGTTGCTGATCACCTGGGTGCCGTCGGGCACCTGGACCGAGACGTCGAAGGTGGCCTTGTCGGTCGGGTGGTCGTTGCTCGGGTACCACCAGGCCGAGCCCTCGGGCTCGTTGGCCGCGACGCCGCCGTCCGGGGTGCGCAGCCAGGCGGAGTAGCCGCCGCGCTCGACCGAGCCGGGCTTGTCGGCGTAGCGGACGACGACGGTGATCGGGCTGCCCTTGGCGATCGTCCGGGCGGGGGTGATCTCCAGCTCCTGCTCGCCGGTGCTCGCGAACTTGGCGGCGCGGCCGTTGACCAGCACCTCCTTCACCTGGAGCACGAAGTCGAGGTTGAAGCGGGTGAGGTCCTGGGTGGCGGTGGCCAGGATGGTGGTGGTGCCCTCCAACAGGTCGGTGGCGGGCTGGTATTTGAGCCGGATGTCGTAGTGCGAGACGTCGTAGCCGCCGTTGCCGGCGTTGGGGTAGTAGGGGTCGCCGATTCCGGCCGCTCCCGGTCCGGCCTGGGCGGCGGAGGCGGGGACGGACAGGAGCAGGGCGAGCGCGCCGGCGGCGGCAGAGACGATCAGCCTCTTGCGCACGGTGGTCCTCCACAGGGTCACTGGGACAACGGGGTCGGATCGATCCTTGTCCCAACGGGCCCTGTCCTACGCCTGAACATCGATATGTTCATAACAAGAAACAGGCCGAAATGGCGGCGCCGCGTCCTCGTCACGGCGCGCCACCCCGGGTGATGTCGCTCAGGCCCCGAGCGCCACCGGCGCCCGCACCAGCGAGCCGTACTCCGTCCACGAGCCGTCGTAGTTCTTGACGTGCGGGTACCCCAGCAGCTCGGTGAGCGCGAACCAGGTGTGCGCCGACCGCTCCCCGATCCGGCAGTAGGCGATCACCTCGTGCTCGGCCTCCACACCCTGCCCGCCGTACAGCGCGCGCAGTTCCTCCGCCGACCGGAAGGTCCCGTCCTCGTTGGCCGCCTGCGACCAGGGGATGTTGACCGCGCCGGGGATGTGCCCGGGCACCTGCGCCTGCTCCTGCGGCAGGTGCGGCGGCGCCAGCGCCTCGCCCCGGTACTCGGCCGGCGAGCGGACGTCCACCAGCACCGCGTCCGAACCGGGTTTGGCGAACACCTCGGCCTTGGCCAGCACCTCGTCGCGCAGCGCCCGCACCTCGGGGTGTTCGGGTCCGGTCAGCCGGTACGAGCTGTGCTGGTAGTCCATCACCTCCTCGGTCAGCTCGCGCCGCTCCAGCTCCCACTTCTTCCGGCCGCCGTCCAGCAGCCGCACCGGCCCGAAGCCGCGCAGCCGCAGCAGCCAGTAGGCGTAGGCGGCGAACCAGTTGTTGTTTCCGCCGTACAGCACGACGGTGGTGTCGTCCTCGACCCCGGCGGCGCGCAGCAGGTGCTGCGTCCCCGCGCGGTCCACGTAGTCGCGACCGACCTGGGTGTGCAGGTCGGTGGTCCAGTTCCAGCCGACCGCGCCGGGGATGTGGCCCTGCTCGTACGCCCCGGTGTCCTCGTCCACCTCGACGACCCGGAGGGTCCCGTCGGCCAGGTGGTGGGCCAGCCACTCGGTGTCGACCAGTGTCTCGGGGTGTGCGTAGCCGTTGCCGGTCATCGACGCCCTCCTTCACTCGGACCATTCGAACCTACGTCCGCGCCCGCGCCCCGGCCACCCCGACGGCCACCCGTCTCCCCGCCGGCCGGGTCAGGCTGCCAGGCGGGCCACGTAGTACTGGTTGAGCACGTCCTCCTCGATCCGCCGGACGTCCACCGAGCCGAAACCGGCCTGCGCCAGCATCCGCCGGGCGGTCTGCTCGCCCCAGACCGTGCCGAGCCCCGCGCCGCCCTCGCCGAGCGAGACCGTCATGCAGTAGAAGGTCGAGAAGGTGTACAGGGCCGGCGCCAGCGGGTGCCCGACGTTCTCCTCCAGCCGGCTGCTGGCCGCGATGTCGCACATCAGGAAGACGCCCTCGGGCCGCAGCACACCGGCGACGGCTTGCAGCGTCTCGGCCGGCCGGGCCAGGTCGTGGATCACGTCGAACGCGGTGACCAGGTCGTACCCTCCGGTCAGCGCGGCGGAGTCGCCGACCACGAAGGTGGCGTTGTCCAGGCCGCGCACGGCGGCCTCGGTCTTGGCCGCGCCGATGCCCTGCGCGGAGATGTCCACCCCGGTGAACCGGCTGGCCGGGTAGGCCGCGGCCAGCACGTTGACGGCGTGGCCCTGGCCGGTGCCGATGTCGACCACGTCGATGCCGGCCGTCAGCCGCTCGGCCAGCCCGGGGACCAGCGGCACCACCCGGTCGACCAGCAGCCGGTCGTAGGTCGCGGCGGTCTCCTCGCCCTGCAGCGCCTGGAACCGCGGGTACGCCGAGTACGGCAGCCCGCCGCCCGTGCGGAACGCCTCGACGATCCCCTGCTCGACCTCGCCCAACAGTGAGATGTACTGCGTCATCCCGGCCAGGTTGTCCGGCCCGGCCGCCCTGGTCAGCGAGGCGGCGTGCTCGGGTGGGAGGGTGTACCGCCCGCCGCCCGGACCGCCGGGGCGCGGTTCGCCGTGGCCGGGGTCGCCGTCGCGGGGTGCACCGTGGCCATGGCCGGGGTCGCCGTCGCCCGGGTCGTGGTGGATGATCCCGCCGACCACCATGCCGCCCAGCCACTCCCGGACGTAGCGTTCGTCCAGCCCGGCGGCCCGGGCGATCTCCTCGCTGGTCGACGGGGCGAGGCCCGCCATGGTGTCGAAGAGTCCGGTCTGGTGGCCGACGCTGGCCATCAGCGCCAGGCAGGCGTCGTTCAGCACCTGCACCATGCGACCCGCGAAGGCCTCCTGCTTCGCCGGATCCGGTTCCGGCACGGATTTCGGTACGGACTCCGGTGCGGATTCCCGTTCGGACATCGTTCCTCCTGCGCCAGTCGGGACTGCGCGAACCCTCCCCTCGTCACGCTACGCCGCCCCCCGGCGTTCCCCCACCCCGTCCGGCCCTACCCCTGCGTCGGCCAGGGCACCTCGGACCGCTTCTCGTACGCGTACCCGGCGGCCTCCCAGCGCGGTCCCTCCTCGGCGAGCCGCCGCCGGAACCGCTCCCAGTCGTGGCTCTGCTTCGACGACCAGCCGAGCTCGGCCAGCGCGGGCAGCCGGGGCAGCAGCATCAGGTCCAACTCGCGCGGGGTGGCCAGGGTCTCCGTCCACAGCGGCGCCTCCACCCCGAGCACCGCGCCGGCGGGCAGGTCCACCTGGGTGTCCGGGTCCCAGGAGTAGGCGGTCCGGACGTCGACGGTGCCCGCCCAGACCAGAACGAGCGGGTAGGACGGGTCGTATTTCATGTCCAGGTAGCTACGGCCCGCCGGCGACATGATCACCTTGGCACCGCGCCCGGCGGCCTCCCGCAGCTCGGCCTCATGCCCGCCCCGGCCGTCCCAGAACTGGAGCACGCCGACCCCGCCGGGCGCGGTCTGGTTCCAGCCGACCGTGGCCTTCCCGGCCGCGCGCACCTGCTCGTCCACCCGCCGGACGAACGCCGCGTACTCCGCCGGGGAGACCGTCTTCACCTCGTCGCCGCCGATGTGCAGGTACCGCCCGGGGGTGAGCCGGGCCAGCTCGGTGATCACGTCCCCGGTGAAGGCGAAGACGGCGTCCCCGGTCGGGCAGAGCGTGGAGAACCCGACCTCGATGCCGGTGTACGGCCAGGGGCGGGCGCTGCCGGTGCAGTCCAGCTCGGGGTAGGCGGCGAGGGCGGCGTTGCTGTGGCCGGGCAGGTCGATCTCGGGAACGACGGTGAGATAGCGCTCCTGCGCGTACCGGACGATCTCCTGGTAGTCGGCGGCGGTGTAGAAGCCGCCGGGCGTGCCGCCGACCTCGCTGACCGCACCCACCGTGGTGAGCGCGGGCCGGGACGGCACCTCGATCCGCCAGCCCTGGTCGTCGGAGAGGTGCAGGTGCAGACGGTTGAGCTTGTACAGGGCGAGGCGGTCGATGAAGCCCTTGACCTCGGCGGGGGTGAAGAAGTGGCGGGCGACGTCGAGCATCGCGCCCCGGTAGGCGTAGCGCGGGCGGTCCTCGACGGTGCCCGGCGCGACGGTCCACTCGGGGGCGTCGGCGACCGGGGCCGGGCTCTCGATCCGCGGCGGCAGCAGCTGACGGAGCGTCTGGGTGCCCCGGTAGAGGCCCTCGGGGGCGCGGGCGGTGATCCGCACGCCGGTGGCGTCGGCGGTCAGCCGGTAGGCCTCGGCGGCGGTGTCGGCATCGGTTCCGGAGCCGACGGGGAGGGCCGGGTCGAGCAGCAGGCTGATGCCGTCCGCAGGACCGCTCTCGTCGAGCGGGAGCGGCAGCCCGGTCGGGCGGCGCAGCGCCTCGGCGAGTTGCCCGGCGATCCGCCGCACCTCCCCGGCCTGCCGCTCCACCGCCTCCGCGCCGGGGACGGTCCGGATCACGGTGCGGTCGGTGAGCCGGTAGCCAGGGCCGGTACCGGGGGTGACGGAGAGCGGCAGCGGGACGATCCGGTCGGCGGTGCGCGGCCCGGACGGCACGGCGACGGGTGCGGCCGTCTCCCCCACCTCCCCGCCGCCGACCGCGCGCTGCACCCCGAAGCCGACCGCCGCGAGCAGCAGGACGGCGACGAGGAGCAGCACCCAGCGGGCCCGGGCGGAGGTCCCGGCGGTTCGAATCGGCACGGCCACTCCCGGTGTCGTTTCCCGGAATGGTCTCAACCGATCGCCGAGCTGTCCCGCACTTCGCCCTGACGGCCCGTTCTCAGGAGAAGACGACAGAGCGAAGCTTCAGCCGATTGCCCAGGATCTTGCCCGGGTTCATGACGTAGAAGGTGTCACCGTCGCAGTCGAATTCGAGGAAGACCGTGGCGGTCGACGTGGTGATGTTCCGCGGCGCGAACGCCGGCTCGGCGTCGGTCGCCCCCGGGAGGTTGATGCACACTCCGCCCTCCGGGTCGGTCAGTCCGCTCGGGAGCCCGGAGCCGACTCGGTAGAGGAATTCGCCGGTCGCCGCGTTCGCGGAGGTGGGGACGGCGAGGACGAGCGCGATCGCGCTGGTGGCGGCGAGCACGGCGTTGCGGAGGCGCATGGGGGTGGAGCCTTTCAGGGCGGCACGCGGTGGTACCGGGGGAATTGATGCGAGTTCACCCTAGAGGCCCCAAAATCGGAGAAACGATTCTCCTAATCCACTCTTTCGAGTGGTTTAGGAGGATTTACCGCGACCTTTCCAAACTCACCCCGGCGGCGCGGTGAAGCAGTACCCGGAGTCGATCAGCACCGGCAGGTACGTCTTCAGCGCCGCCACCGTCTGCGAGCGGTCCCCGCCGCCGTCGTGGTTGAGCACGATCGCGCCGGGGCGGACGTCCTTGAGGATCCGGTCGGTGATCACGCCCGTCCCCGGGCGGGCCCAGTCCCTCGGGTCCACCGACCAGGCCATCGGCCGCATCCCCAGTTCGGCGCTGACCCGCAGGGCCGTCGAGGACCAGTCCCCGCCGGGCGCCCGGAACCAGGTCGGCACTTTGCCGGTGGTCCGGTGCAGCAGGTCGGAGGTGCGCTCCAGCTCGTCGCGGACCTTCCCCTCGGAGAGTTGCCGCAGGTCGGGGTGGGTCCAGGTGTGGTTGGCGAGGTGGTGGCCGCGGGCGGCGATCTCGCGGACCAGGCCCGGGTGCTCGACCGCGTTCTCACCGATCAGGAAGAAGGTGGCCCGGATCCCGTACTGCTCCAGCAGCGCCAGCACGGTGGGGGTGTGCCGGGGGTCGGGGCCGTCGTCGATGGTGAGCGCGACCACCCGCCGTTCGGCGTCCAGCTCGTACACCGGCCGGCTCTCGGCCGCCGTCAGCGCCCGGGCCGCCGTCGGCGTGGCGGTGGGGGTGGGCGCCGGGGTGGGCGTCGGTGTCGGGGTGGGCGTCGGCGTGGAGATCGGCGACGGAGGCGCGGAAGGCACGGCGGACTCGGTGGGCTCGGCGGGCTCGGTGGGCACCGCGAACATGCCCTCCGCCCCGGCCGACCGGCGGCCGCAGCCGGCGGCTCCGAGCAGCGACATCCCCGCCGCGACCAGCAGCAATCTTCGCGAAGTAATCTGACGATCAGACAGCATGACGAATCTCTCCCCCATTCACCGCCCCGCCTCCCAGCGGCAACCCCGACAGCCCTGATCACCACCCCAACGGCCCAGGTCACCACCTGTTCACCCACCCCACGGCCGGAACCGGAACGGGCCCGCTAGTCTGTCCTCTCCCAAGTGTGATGATCTGTCTTCAGAGGACGTGGCCATGACGACAAGTCAGGACTTCGCCGATCGGTCCGACAACGACGCCGCCGAGCTCAGCCAGTGGGAGAAGTACGGGGTCGACACCAGCACCCCGCACTCCGCCCGCGTCTACGACTACTGGCTGGGCGGGAAGACCAACTTCCCGCCGGACCGCGCCATGGCCGTGGCCATCGAGGAGGCCGTGCCCAGCATCAAGGCGATGGCCAAGGAGAACCGCGGCTTCCAGGGCCGCGCCGTCCGCCACCTGGCCGAGCAGCACGGCATCCGCCAGTTCCTCGACCTCGGCACCGGCATCCCCACCTCGCCGAACACCCATGAGATCGCCGAGTCGGTCAGCCCCGGCACCCGCGTCGTCTACGTGGACAACGACCCGATCGTGCTGGCCCACGCCCGCGCGCTGATGGTCTCCACCCCGGCCAGCCGCACCACCTACATCCACGCCGACCTCGGCAAGCCCGCCGAGCTGCTGGCCGACCCGGCGCTCACCTCCACGCTGGACCTCTCCCAGCCGGTCGGCCTGCTGATGATCGCGGTGCTGATGCTGATCGCCGACGAGGACGACCCGTGGGGCAAGGTCGCCGCGCTGCGCGACGCGCTGCCCTCCGGCAGCTGCCTGGCGCTCACCCACCCCACCCAGGACTTCGACGAGGAGGCCGTCGCCAAGGTCACCGCGGCCGCCCGGGCCGGCGGGATGACCCTGGTGCCGCGCACCAAGGAGGAGGTCAGCCGGTTCTTCGAGGGCTGGGAGCTGATCGAGCCGGGCGTCTCCCCGGTGATGTCCTGGCACCCGGACGGCGAGCAGCCGGCCGACCCGTACGCCGCGTACTACTGGGGCGGCGTCGCCCGCAAGCCCTGACCCGCGCGCCGTGACCCGGCTGCCGACGTAGGACCGCCACCGCCGTGGCCGGCGTCCCTACTTCAGCAGCCGGGAGAGCCGCCGGTCGGCGAGCGGCTTGCCGCCGGTCTGGCAGGTCGGGCAGTACTGCAGCGAGGTGTCGGCGAACGACACCTCCCGCACGGTGTCCCCGCAGACCGGGCAGGGCTGCCCGGTCCGCCCGTGCACCCGCAGGCCCAGCTTCTTCTCCGCCTTCAGCTCCCCCGCCGCCAGCCCGTGCGAGCGCTCCACCGCCTCGCGCAGGGTCGTGCCGAGTGCCGCGTACAGCTGCGCCGTCTCCTCCTCCGACAGACTCGACGCGATCTTGTACGGGGACATCCGGGCCGCGTGCAGCACCTCGTCCGAGTAAGCGTTGCCGACGCCCGCCAGCACGGTCTGGTCCCGCAGCACCCCCTTGATCCGCCGCCGCTCGCCGCTCAGCAGCCCGGTGAACCGCTCCAGGGTGAACTCGGGGTCCAGCGGGTCCGGCCCGAGCCGGGCCACCCCCGGGACCTCCGCCGGGTCCCGCACCACGTACACCGCGAGCCCCTTCTTGCTGCCCGCCTCGGTGAGGTCGAAGCCCTCGCCGTCCGGTGGGCCCGCCAGGCGGACCCGCAGCGCGAGCGGGTTGCGGCTGCTCGGCCGCGGCGGCTCGGCGGGCAGGTGGTCCTTCCAGCGCAGCCACCCCGCCCGGGCCAGGTGGACGACCAGGTGCAGTCCGCCGGCCTCGATGTCGAGGAACTTCCCGCGCCGGACGACCGGGCCGACCGTCAGCCCCTGCAGCGCCGTCACCGGCGGGTCGTAGGTCTTGAGCGCGCTGATCGCCACCGGCCGGACCTCGGCGATCACCCGGCCGGTCAGCCGTTCGGAGAGGTAGGCGGCGAGGGCCTCGACCTCGGGCAACTCCGGCATGCGCCCAGTCTCGCCCAAGCTCCCGCCGCCCGCCCGCTCTCGCCGCCCTCCGCTTCTCCATTTCCCTTTCTCTTTGCCGTCCGCTGCCGCCCGGCGCAGGCTGGAGGGTGGACCGCGCACCACCCGAGGAGGTCCGGCCCGCCATGAGCACGCTTGAGGAACAGATCGACATCGACGCGCCGGTGCTGGCCGCCTGGGAGCAACTGCACCGCGTCCACGACTACCCGCGCTTCCTCGCCGGCGTCCGCAGCGCCCAGCCGCACGGCCGCAACCTGGCCCACCTCGGCGTCGAGATCGCCGGCGCCGAGCGGGACGTCGAGGCCGAGATCACCGACCGGGGGCGCGGCCGGGTGATGGCCTGGCGCACCCTGGACGGCCTGGACCCGCACGGCCTCGACCTGCACGGCGCGTTCGCGCTGCGCCCGCTGGACGGCGCGCACACCCGGGTGCAGATCCGGCTGGAGTACGACCCGGAGGCGGTGCACGAGGCGTTCGGCGGACCGCGCGGATTCGCCCTGGCCGGGGCGGTCGAGCGGACCGTCCGGAGCGACCTGGAGCAGTTCCGGGAGCTGGTCGAGGCGCGGATGACGGCCGCCGCCGAACCGGCCGAGCCGGTCGTCGAGGCGCCCGGCATCGTCGACGTAAACGGGATATAAGCCCAGCTCAGGAGCGGTGGTGAGGATCTTCACAGGGAGCCGCCGAGCGACTCGTTCGGGTTTCAACCTGTGGCAGACTCGGGTCCCGTGAACACTCCCCCGGTCTCCAGGACGCTGCGCGCGGCGGTCTTCGCCGCGCTGCTCGTGCTGCTCGCCGGGCTCGGCCAGGTGCTGGTCACCGGCCGTCCGCTGCCGCTCGGCACGCTGGCCGTGGCCGGCGCCGCCGTGTTCGCGGTGGCCTTCGCGCTGGCCGGCCGGGAGCGCCGCTACGGCTCGGTCGCGGCGGTCTTCCTGCCGCTGGAACTGGGCCTGAGCGCCCTGTTCGACCTCGCCCAGTCGACCTGTCCGTCCCTGCCGCCCGGCACCGCCCGCGGTCTCGAACCGCTGCTCTGCGGCGGCGGCTCGCTCGGCGGCCTGCTGCTCGGCCACGGCCTCTCCCGGCCGACCGGCCTCGCCCTGCTGCTGCTCCTGCACACCGCGCTGGCGCTGGCCGCCGCGGCCTGGCTGCGCGGCGCCGA
>NZ_JBFBDO010000079.1:0-40400 GCF_040683335.1 Kitasatospora sp. NPDC093806 | reverse complement strand
CGTCGCCCAGTTCGACGTGGACGCGCTCTCGCTCTCGTACGGCGCGGCCGGCGTCCTGTACGCCCTGCACGCCACCGGCGCCCTGCCCTGGCCCCTCGACCCGCCGCTGCTGGACCTCCGCCGGGTGCCGTCCGAACCCGGGTGACGGCGGCCGTGCGCCTGCGGAATTTCAGTTGAGGGCCCCCGCGGGGCTGACTAGCGTGGTCGGTATGACCAAGCCTCCCGTCCCCGCCGACTGGCGCGCCGCCAACCGAGCCAACTGGGACGAGCGCGTGCCGATCCACACGGCCAGCGACTTCTACGACATCCCCGGGTTCGTCGCGGGCAAGGACGTGCTGCGGCCGTTCGAGCTCGCCGAGGTCGGGGACGTCGACGGGAAGACCCTGCTCCACCTCCAGTGCCACATCGGGCTGGACACGCTGTCCTGGGCGCGGCGCGGGGCCACCGTCACCGGGCTGGACTTCTCCGAGCCGGCCGTGGCCGCCGCCACCGAGGTCGCCGAGCGGATCGGCGCGACCACCGCCCGGTTCGTGGCCTCCGACGTCTACGACGCGGTCGGCGCCCTCGGCGGGCAGACCTTCGACGTCGTCTACACCGGGCTGGGCGCCCTGTGCTGGCTGCCGGACATCGACCGCTGGGCCCGGACGGCGGCGGCCCTCGTCGCCCCCGGCGGCTTCCTCTACCTGGCCGAGTTCCACCCCTTCGCGGACACCCTCGCGGAGGACGGGCGGACGGTCGAGACGGACTACTTCGAGCGCGGGCCGACGGTCTGGGACGAGACCTACACCTACACCGACGGCGAGCAGGTCACCGGGGCGACCGTCACCGTCGAGTGGCAGCACGGGATCGGGGACGTCGTCAGCGCGCTGGCGTCCCAGGGGCTGCGGATCGAGTTCCTGCACGAGCACGACTTCACGCTGTTCGCCCGGTTCCCGGTGCTGGAGCAGGACGGCGGCTACCGCTTCCCGCCCGGGCACCCGGCCGCCCCGCTGATGTACTCGATCCGCGCGAGCAGGCCCGCGTAGCGCCCCGACCGGCGTGCTGACCGGCCGGGCGCGCCGCCGTCACGGCTTGCGGGCCACCGCCCCGTACATGCTGACCCGGTCCGAGCCCGGGGCCGGCGTGTTCCCGGGCCGCCAGAGCGGGACGGTGACGACGCCCGGGTCGAGCACCTCCAGGCCGTCGAGGAAGTCGCGCACCTGCTCCCGGGAGCGCCCGACCAGGGGCGCGGTGGCCTTGTCGTAGACCCCCGTCACCCGGTCCCGGACCTCGGCGGGGATGAAGTCGGCGGTGCCGTGCGACAGGATCAGGTGGCTGCCGGGCGCCAGGGTGTCCAGCAGCGTGCGGACGATCTCGTACGGGCCCTCCCGGTCCGGCACGAAGTGCAGGACGGCGGCGAGGACGAGGGCCATCGGGCGGTCGAAGTCGAGCAGCTTCTCGGCCTCGGTGGCGGCGAGCAGCTCGTCCGGCCGGCGCAGGTCGGACTGGATCACCGTGGTGCGGCCGACGGCCGTGCCACCCATCAGGGCGCGGGCGTGGGCGAGCACGATCGGGTCGTTGTCGACGTAGACGACCCGCGCGCCGGGGTCGACCGCCTGGGCGATCTCATGGGTGTTGCCGGCCGTCGGGATGCCGGTCCCGATGTCCAGGAACTGGTCGATGCCCAGGTCGGCCACGCAGCGCACGGCCCGGGTGAGGAAGGCCCGGTTGGCCCGGGCGGTGGATCTGAACTCGGGGTTGGCCGCCAGGGCCCGCTCGGCGGCGGCCCGGTCGGCGGGGAAGTTGTCCTTCCCGCCCAGGTAGTAGTCGTACATGCGGGCGGGGTGCGGGATCTCCGGACGGAGGTCGGCGGGGACCCCGGGCTCGCCCGGCTCCCACATGCTGCTGTAGCCCACCACTGTCTCCGCGCCTCCGTGCCTCGATGAACCCGACGACCTGACGACCTGACGATCCGTCGGCGCACAGCGTAGGTGTTCGAATGGCTTCCCGGGGACCGTTGGTCGATTCACCCTCGGTTGTGTGGAATGGGTTCCTTGGTCCCGGTTGGGGTGGCACCAACGCTGGGCAGCGCTCTCCGGTGGGCACCCCGGGGTCGCCCGGCGCAGGATGGGAGGGTCCGGGGCACTGCCCAAGCGAGAGGCCGCCGCAGCGGGCGGCACCGGGAGGTCGCGATGACCGCGGAGATCGCCATGGCCGACATCCGGGAGTGGCGGGGCCAGCCCGTCGTGGACGAGAAGGACCACCGGATCGGCACCCTGGAGTCCGTCTACGTGGAAACCGCCAGTGACCGGCCGTTCTTCGCGACCGTCACGGTCGGTACGCTGCGGCCGCGACTGGTCTTCGTCCCGCTGGACGGCGCGGTGGTCGGCCCGGGGTACCTCCGGGTGGCGTTCCCGAAGGCGCTGGTCAAGCAGGCGCCGTCGATCGGCGTCGACGACGTGCTGCCCGCCGAGGAGGAGCCGGCGGTGTTCGCGCACTACGAGCTCGCCTATGCCACCGGGGCCGGCGGGGAACGCCGGCTCGCCCGCCGCTGACCCCGCCCGCACCCGCCCCGCATCCGCCCCGCGCCCGTTCCATCGTCCGTCCGCCGAGGTCGCGATACCCCACGGGGTACACTGGGAGGCCGGTCGTCGACAGCGGAAGGCAGGCCTGGGATGCAGGTGGACGAGGAAGCCGTGGGTGCGGTCCTGAACCGGCTCCGGCGTGCGCAGGGACAGCTGGCCGGCGTGATCGCCATGATCGAGGCCGGCCGGGACTGCAAGGACGTGGTGACCCAGCTGGCCGCCGTCTCCCGGGCGCTGGACCGGGCGGGCTTCAAGATCGTGGCGAGCGGCATGCGCCAGTGCATGGCGGGCGCCGACGCGGACACGCCCCCGATGAGCGAGGCCGAGCTGGAGAAGCTCTTCCTCACCCTCGCCTGACGCGGGGCGCAGGGCCGGAGCGGCAACAGGGGGCGCGCGTCCCGGCGCGCCCCGCCCGTGGCGCGCCCCCACCTCCGGCGCGCCGCCCCCCACCCGGCCCCCGGGCCGTGGCAGGCTCGCCCGTCCAGGGCGGGGGCGCACCGGCCCCGCCGTCGCCGTCGAACCACGCCCGGGCCGCCAATCATGACCATCGCCATCGCCCTGTTCACCCAGGACCTCCGCCTGCACGACAACCCCGTGCTGCGCGCCGCCGTCGCCGCCGCCGACGAGGTGGTGCCGCTCTTCGTCCTGGACCCGGACATCGCCGCCGCCGGCTTCGCCGTGCCCAACCGGGCCGCCTTCCTCGCCGACTGCCTCACCGACCTGGACGCCTCGCTGCGCCCGCTCGGCGGCCGGCTGATCCTGCGCCACGGGCCCACCGCCCCCGCGACCGCCCGGCTCGCCGACGAACTGGGCGCCGCCTCGGTGCACCTGGCCGCCGGCGTGAGCGCCTTCGCCCAGCGCCGTGAGCGCGCGCTGCGCGCCCTGCTCGGCGACCGCCTGCACGTCCACGACGGCGCGCTCACCGTCGTCGTCCCCGGCGCCGTGACCCCGGCGGGCAAGGACCACTACGCCGTCTTCACCCCGTACTTCCGTGCCTGGTCCCAGGCGCCCCGCCGGTCCGTCCACCGCCCGCCGAAGGCGCTGCGCACCCCGGACGGCGTGCCGAGCGAGCCGGTGCCCGTCCCGGCCGGCGGGCCGGAGTCGCCCGGTCTGCCGCCCGGCGGCGAACGGGCCGCCCGCCGCCGCTGGCAGCGCTACCCGCTGGACCGTTACGCGGAGCTGCACGACGACCTGGCCGCCGACGGCACCTCGCGGCTCTCGCCGTACCTGCACTTCGGCTGCCTCTCCGCCAACGAACTGGCCGCCGCCGCGTCCCGGCACGGCGGCGAGGGCGCGGAGGCGTTCGTCCGGCAGCTGGCCTGGCGGGACTTCCACCACCAGGTGCTCGCCGCCCGTCCGGCGGCCGCCCGGCACGACTACCGCGACCGGGGCGACCGGTGGCTGCCGGAGGACGACGAGGAGTGCGCGGCCTGGCGGCAGGGCCGCACCGGATTCCCGCTGGTCGACGCGGGCATGCGCCAGCTCGCCCACGAGGGGTGGATGCACAACCGGGCCCGGCTGGTGACCGCCTCCTTCCTCGCCAAGACGCTCTACCGGGACTGGCGGATCGGCGCCCGCCACTTCCTGCGCCTGCTGGTGGACGGGGATCTGGCGAACAACCAGCTCAACTGGCAGTGGGTGGCCGGCACCGGGACGGACACCCGGCCCAACCGGGTGCTCAACCCGCTGGCCCAGGCCGACCGGCTCGACCCGGCGGGCGACTACGTCCGGCGCTGGGTGCCGGAACTGGCCCACGTCCCCGGGCGGGCGGTCCACCGCCCGTGGCTGCTGGCCGACCGCCCGGCGGGCTACCCGGACCCGATCGTCGACCCGACGGCGCTCTCCGCCCGCCTGCGGCACGCCCGCGACCTGGACTGAGCTCGGGGGTTCCACGCCCCGAGCTCTGGAGTTCCCGCACCGCCCGATGTTCCGTCACGCTTCGTTCACGTCCCGGTCGCTGACCTTCGGATGAATGGGCCCGACCCCGCAGTTGTACAGCCAACTGGCATGGCCAGTCGGCGGCGGGTCACTCCTCCCCAGCCTCCGTCACCAGCCGCGGACGGCACCGGTCCGGCACCCCCCGACGGCCCGGTGCCCGAACGGCGGACAGGACCACCGTGGCCTCCGGCAGCACCCTGACCCGCACCTCGTCGACCGGCCCCGTCGAGGGCGACCGGCTCACCTTCCACTGGACCACCGACGCGCCCGACGCCAAGAACTGGGTCGGCGTCTACGACGGCGACCGCCAACCCGGCAACGGCAGTTCGCTGCTCTGGAAGTACACCCCGGGCGGCTCCGGCGACGTCCAGCTCGACACCTCCGCGCTCACCGGCGGTCCCTACACCGCCTACCTGCTCGCCAAGGACGGCTACGGCGTCCTGGCCCGGACCGAGCCGTTCTCGTTCCGCCCCAAGCCCGCCGTGGTCCGCCCGCACGCCGCCGTCGACGCCTTCACCGCGACCCCCGCCGCCCCCGGCGAGGCCGTCACCGTCCGGCTCGGCGGCCTCTGGTCCCGCCCCGCCGGGAACCCGCCCGGCGGCGCCACCTTCCGCAAGCTCAGCGGCCCCGGCTGGCTCTCCGTCGCCGCCGACGGCACCGTCACCGGCACCGCGCCGGCCGGGAAGCCGCCGCGCGACCCGGAGGTGCTGGTCGTCGGCGTCAAGGACGGCGCGGGCGCCACCGACACCGTCACCGTGCTGCTCCCGGTCGCCGACGCGGCCGGTCCGCTCCGGCTCAAGACGGCGAGCTGGAACCTCGCCCAGGCGGGCGCCGGCTTCACCGACGCGACGGAGAAGCAGCTGCGGGTCGTCCTCGCCCAGGGCCTGGACGTGCTGGCGCTCCAGGAGACGGCCGGCCGCGCCGCCCAGGAGCTCGCCGACGCGCTCGGCTGGTACGCCCACCAGAGCGCGGGCAGCGTGGGCATCCTCAGCCGGTACCCGCTCACCGCCGTCACCCCCGCCACCGCCGAGCTGCCCGCCGCCGGGGCGACCGTCCGACTGCCCGGGGGCCGCGCCGTCCGGTTCTGGGCCGCGCACCTCGACGAGGCCGACTACGGCCCGTACGCCGTCCAGGACGGCCGCAGCGCCGAGCAGGTGGTCGCCGCCGAGAACGCCTCGGCCCGGGTGCGGCAGGCGAAGGCGCTGGCCGCCGCCGTCGCCGCGGACGCCGCCACCGGGGTCCCGGTGGTGCTGGCCGGCGCGCTCTCCTCACCCTCGCACCTGGACTGGACGGCCGCCACCGCCGCAGCTCACGGGGGAGCGGGCCCGGTCGCCTGGCCGGTCACCACCGTGCTCCAGGCCGCCGGCCTGACCGACGGCTTCCGGGAGGAGAACCGGGATCCGGCGAAGGCGCCCGGGAACACCTGGTCGCCGGTCCGCAAGCAGCGCACCGCCGGCACCGCCGGCGGCGCCGGCCGGCCCGAGCCGCAGGACCGGATCGACTACGTGCTCCACCGCGGCCCGCTGAAGCTGCTGGAGGCCCACACCCTGGTCGCCGACTGGCCGGCCACGGCCGCCGATCCGGCCGCCCTCGCCGCCAACCAGTGGCCGTCCGACACCGCCGCCGCCGTCGCCACCTTCCAGCTCTGAGAGGCCGGTCCACGATGTCCGAGCTTTCCCGCCGCACCTTCGTCGGCGCCACCGCGGCCGCCGGCGCCGCCGCCCTGACCGGCCTCCCCGCCACCCCCGCGCAGGCCGCCCCGAACGCCGCCGCCCCGGGGCGCCTCACCGGCACCGTCAAGGACGTCCGGCACGTGGTCGTCCTGATGCAGGAGAACCGCAGCTTCGACCACTACTTCGGCACCCTGGCCGGTGTCCGCGGCTTCGGCGACCGGCAGGCGCTCCAGTTCCCGGACGGCGGCGACGTGTTCCGCCAGCCCGACTCCCGCCGGGCCGACGGCGGCGTGATGCTGCCGTACCGGATGGACACCGCCAAGTACAACGCGCAGAACGCCGGCGGCCTGCCGCACGACTGGGCCACCGGCCACCAGGCCATCAACAACGGCGCGATGAACAAGTGGATCGCCGCCAAGGGCGAGCGCACCATGGGCTACTTCACCCGCGAGGACATCCCCTACCAGTACGCGCTGGCCGACGCCTTCACCCTCTGCGACGCCTACTTCACCTCGCTGGCCGGGCCGACCGACCCCAACCGGCTCTACCTGTGGACCGGCACCGCCGGCCCCGGCCGCGACGGCACCACCGGCCCGTGGATCGACAACACCCCGGTCACCGACAACCCCGTCGCCGACTGGACCACCTACGCCGAGCGCCTCCAGCAGGCCGGCGTCAGCTGGCGGGTCTACCACAACCCCAGCAAGGACGAGCGCACCGGCGACTACGACGACAACGCGCTCTCCTACTTCAAGCAGTTCCACAACTTCCCGAAGGACGACCCGCGTTACGTCAACGCGATGACCAAGTTCGACCCGGCGGCCTTCGACGCGCACTGCAAGGACGGCACCCTCCCCACCATCTCCTGGCTGGTGGCGCCCTACCTGTTCTCCGAGCACCCGGAGGCCGGACCGGCGTACGGCGCGCACTGGGTGAACCAGGCGCTCCAGTCGCTGATGTCCAACCCGGCGGTCTGGCAGCACACCGTCTTCCTGGTCATGTACGACGAGAACGACGGCTACTTCGACCACATGGTCCCGCCCACCCCGGAGCCGGGCACCCCCGAGGAGTTCACCCAGGGCCGCGCCATCGGGCTCGGCAACCGCGTCCCGCTCTGGGTCGCCTCGCCCTGGTCGCGCGGCGGCTGGGTGAACTCCCAGGTCTTCGACCACACCTCGGTGCTGCGGTTCATGGAGCAGGTCACCGGTGTCGCCGAGCCCAACATCTCGGCCTGGCGCCGGGCCGTCTGCGGCGACCTCACCAGCTGCTTCGACTTCGCGGCGCCCGACCTCTCGATCCCGCGACTCCCGGACACCGTCGCCCTGATGGCCAAGGCGGACGCGGGCACCAAGCTCCCCGGCGTCCAACTCCCCGCCACCGGCGCCCAGTCCATGCCGGTCCAGGAGCGGGGCGACCGCCCGCACCGCCATCTGCCCTACCAGCCCTGGGCCGACGTGGAGGTGGACCGGCGGACCGGCCGGGTCACCTGCGTGATGAGCAACGACGGCGCCGTCGCGTTCCCGTACGCGGTCTACCCGAACATCGTCCACCCGTTCGCCGGGACCCCGTTCACGGTCGCGCCGGGCGCCTCGGCGACGTACGTCTGGGAGGCCGCGAAGACCAACGGCCGCTACGACTTCACGGTGCACGGCCCGGACGGCTTCGTCCGCCGCTTCGCCGGGACCGTGATCCGCGACGGGGTCGGCGGACAGGACGGCCAGGGCCTCCCGGACAGCCAGGGCCTCCCGGGCGGTCTGCCGGACGGGCAGAACGACGTCGGCGTCCCGATCGTCACCGCCGACCTCTCCGGCTCCGGCCGGCTCACCCTGCAACTCGTCAACGACGGTATGACCGACGTCTGCTTCACCGCCGCGCCCAACGACTTCGCGGGCAGCGCGAAGACCGTCTGGGTCCGGCCCGGCAAGCAGAGCAACCTGGCCTGGCCGCTGGACAAGCAGGGCCGCTACGACGTGGTCGTCACCGCCGCCACCGGCCAGCGCTTCACCCAGCGCTACGCGGGCCGGGTGCACTGACCGGGTGCACTGACCGGGCGTACTGATCCGGACGCCCCGGGCCGTGGCCTGCCCGCCACGGCCCGGGGTCGCCCGCCACGGCCCGGGGCGCCGAACCGGTGACCCCCGGCCGTGGCGCGGCCGCCCGGCCGGGGCCCGCCGCTACCGTCGGCTCCATGCAGCAGATCACCCCATGCCTCTGGTACGACGACCAGGCCGAGCAGGCCGCGCGGTACTACACCTCGGTCTTCCCCGACTCGCGGATCACCTCGGTCACCCACTACGGCGAGGTCGGCCCCGGCACCCCGGGCACCGTGATGACCGTCGCCTTCGAACTCGACGGCCGGTCCTTCGTCGCCCTCAACGGCGGCCCGATCTTCCCGTTCACCGAGGCCGTCTCGCTCCAGGTGCAGTGCGACGACCAGGCGGAGGTGGACCGGCTCTGGACGGCGCTGCTCGCCGACGGCGGCCAGGAGAGCCAGTGCGGCTGGCTCAAGGACCGCTGGGGCCTCTCCTGGCAGATCACCCCGCGGGTGCTGATCGACCTGGTCTCCGACCCGGACCGGGCCAAGGCCGCGCGGGTGACCGGCGCGATGCTGGAGATGCGCAAGATCGACATCCAGGCGCTGCTCGACGCGGCGAACGGGTGATCGGATGACCGCCCCCGCCTACCGCCACATCTCCTACCTGCACGCCACCCCGCAGCGGGTCTGGCACGCGCTCACCAACGCCGACGAGTCCGGCCTCTACTGGGGCCACCGCAACGTCTCCACCTGGCTGCCCGGCGCCCACTGGGAGCACCAGCGCGCGGACGGCTCCGGCGTCGCCGACGTGGTCGGCACGGTCGAGGCCGTCGACCGCCCGCACCGCCTGGTCACCACCTGGGCCGGCCCCGGCGAGGAGCGCCCGGCCGGACCGTCCCGGGTGACCTTCGAGCTCCGGGAGTACCGGGACCTCACCCGGCTCACCGTCACCCACGACAACCTCGCCGACGAGGCCGAACGGGCCGACTCCGAGGCGGGCTGGTCGGCGGTGCTGTCCAACCTGAAGACCTACCTGGAGACCGGCCACCCGCTCCCGCAGGACCCCTGGTCGATGCCGTCGTAGCTCCGCCGTGGTGTCACGGACGGCGGCGGCCGTCCCGCAGCAGCTTCCACGGCGCCAGCGCCGACTCGATCTGCACACCGAGGCTCATCTTGGAGGCGCCCTTGATCCGCTCCTCGAAGCGGATCGGCACCTCCTTGATGGTGAGCCCCCGCCGCACCACCCGGAAGTTCAGCTCGACCTGGAACGAGTAGCCGTTGCTGTGCACCGACGGCAGGTCGATCGCCCGCAGCGTCTCCGCCTTCCAGGCCTTGAACCCGGCGGTGGCGTCCCGCACGCCGAGGCTGAGGATGGTGTTCACGTAGAGGTTCGCCCAGGCCGAGAGCGCCTTGCGGTGCCACGGCCACTCCTCGGCGGTCGACCCGCCCGGCACGTACCGGGAGCCGAGCACCACGGCGGTGTCGTCCGCCAGCAGCGTCTTCACCATGAGCGGCAGCACGGCGGCCGGGTGCGACAGGTCGGCGTCCATCTGCACCACCACGTCCGCGCCCTCCTCCAGGGCCCGGGTCATGCCCGCGACGTAGGCGCGGCCGAGGCCGTCCTTCTCGGTGCGGTGCAGCACCCGGATCCGGCCCTCGGACTCCTCGGCCAGCTCGTCGGCGACCTTGCCGGTGCCGTCCGGGGAGTTGTCGTCGACCACCAGCAGGTGCAGGTTCGGGATGTCGAGATCGGCCAGCAGGCCGGCGAGGACCGGCAGGTTCTCCCGTTCGTTGTAGGTGGGCACGACCACAACGACCTTCGGGGAGGCCTCGACCATGTTCTGTCCCTCGCGCGCTCTCGGGTGGTACACGGGTGTTCACGGGTGTCCCGCTGCTTCGGCCGTGTGAGTCTAGCCGCGAGATCCCGTGCGCCGTCCCGGAGGTCCGGGAGCGGCCGCGCGGGCACCGACGGACCCGGGCAGCACTCGCTGGTTCGTACCCGTCCGCGCCGCTACCGACTCCGGCGGGAACTCCACGCGGGGGCGACGATGCCGATCAGGGCCACCGCGAAGCCGAGCTGGAGCAGATGCCGGATCCAGTCGATCCCGGAGGTGTGCCGGACCCCGACCCAGCCGGCCACCGCGTTCCCCAGCCAGGCCCCGGCCGCGCCGAGCAGCATGGTGAGCCACCACGGGATCGCCTGCGGGCCGCGCAGGATCAGCTTGGCGATCACGCCCAGCACGAAGCCGATGAGCAGAATCCACAGGAGCTGGAACATCGCAGTCCACCTTTCTAGGCGCGTCCACCGATGTCTAGGCGCGTCCACCCATGCTCGCCCGAGCGGCCCGGACCGGCACGTCGGCGGTGCGGCGGACCGTCCGGCCGCGGGTCGGCGCGGTGGGTCGGCGCGGTGGATCCCGCTCGCCTCCCGGACGGTCCGCGCCCTCCCCACGTCCCGCACACGAACCTTCCGCCGGAACGGAACTGACGTGGTGACATACCGCCGACTCCCGCGATGATCAAGGCCGGACGGCTCTGGCGGGCGGCACCGCCCAGCCGCTACGGTCTGGACCTGTCACCCGTTCGGCCGATCGGCCGCCACTTCGCCCTCGGCCCATCCGGGAGTCGTCATCAGCACCCGATCCACCGCCGGTTCCCCGTCCGCTCCCTCTGCCCCGCTCCCGCTGCTCACCCTGCCCGACCTGCTGGACGACCGGGCCGCCCGGCACCCGGACCGGCCCGCGCTGCTCGTCCCCGGCGGGGCCGTCCTCGACTACCGGCACTGGCGCGAGCGCGCCGTCCGGGCCGCCCACGGCCTCGCCCTGGCCGGGGTCCGGCCCGGGGACCGCGTCCTGCTGCTGTTCCCCAACCGGGCCTGGGACGAGTACGCGATCGCCTTCCTCGCCGCGCACTACGCGGGCGCGGCCGCCGTGGTCGCCCGCGAGGACCTCGGCCCGGACGACACCGGGCGGCTCGCGGAGTCCAGCGGCGCCCGCTGGGCGCTCGCCGGGACGGCCGACGACCCCCGGGCGGCCGCCGTCGGCCTGCCCGGACTGCGGCTCACCGAACTGGAAGCGGCCCATGGGGTGGGCGCCGAGCCGCCGTACCGCGCCGGCCCCGAGGACCTCGCCCAGGTGATCGGCACCTCCGGCACCACCGGCGCGCCCAAGGGCGTGCACGCCGCCCACGCCAGCCTGACCGCCGGCCTGCGGCTCGACCCCCGCCCCCGTCCGTACGCCCATTCGGCGTACGCGGTGCACGCCTTCCCGATCGGCACCAACGCCGCCCAGGTCGTCCTGGTCAACGCCCTGGTGGGCGCGCCCGCGACGATCTGCCTGCCGCGCTTCGACGCCGAGGAGTTCGGCCGGACCGTCGAGGAACACCGGGTCGGCACCGTCTTCCTGGTCCCGTCCATGGCCGTCGAACTGCTCAACTCCGGTGTCGCCGGACGCCGCGACCTGAGCAGCGTCCTGCTGATCAGCTCCTCGGCCGCCGCCCTGCCCGCCCCGGTCGCCACCGCCCTGCTCGCCGCTCTGCCGACCGCCACCCTGGTCAACACCTACACCTCCGCCGAGGCCTCGCCCGCCCAGATCTCGGCCGTCGTCGACACCCGCCGCCCCGGCTCGGTCGGCCGCCCCGCCAACCCGGCCGACCTACGGCTGCTCGACGCCGACGGCCGGCCGGTGGCACCCGGCGCCGTCGGCGAGGTCTGGCTGCGCCAGCCCGGACCGCCGCGCGGCTACGTCACCGGCGCCGGTTCCGGGGGCGCCGCCACCACGGCCGTCTTCCGGGACGGCTGGGTGCGGATGGGCGACCTCGGCCGGCTTGACGCCGACGGCTACCTCCACCTGGTCGACCGTGAGAGCGACGTCATCAAGTCCGGCGCGCTCAAGGTCTCCACCCTGCGGATCGAGGACGTGCTGCACGCCCACCCGCGGGTCGCCGACGCGGCGGCGCTCGGCCTCCCGCACCCGGTGATGGGCGCCGTCCCGGTCGCCGTCGTCGTCCCGGCCGCCGGCGGCCCCGACCTCGATCTCGACGAGCTGCGGGTCTTCCTCGCCGCCCGGCTCGGCCGCGCCGAACTGCCGGTGCGCGTCCTGCTCGCCGACCGGCTGCCGCGCAACCCCAGCGGCAAGGTCCTCAAGCACGAGCTGCGGGCCCACTTCACCGAACCGGTTGAGGCCCCCACGGTGGCCGCCCCGCCGACCACCGACGACGAGCGCGCCCTCGCCGCCCTCTGGCGCCGTGTCCTCGGCCGCCCCGTCGACACCGTCGCCGACGAGTTCTTCGCCCTCGGCGGCGACTCCTTCCGCGCCGTCCAGCTGGCCGCCGCCATCTCCACCGAGTTCGGCGTCACCGCGACCACCGCCCTCGTCTTCGAACGGCCCGCCCTCCGTGCCCAGGCCGCCTGGCTCGCGGACGCCCCGAAGGCCGCCGACGACACCCCGGCCCCGGCGGCTCCCGCCGCGATCTCCCCCTTCCTCCGGGAACTGCGCGCCCAGCCCCACGACACCCCGCTCACCTCCCAGCAGGAGAACTTCCTGCGCTGGATGGCCGAGGCCGAGGGCCGCAACGTCGGCTCCGTCGCCGTGATGTTCCGGGTCACCGAACCGCTGCGCACCGACCTGCTCGCCGACGCCCTGCGCGAGGCCGTCCGCCGCCACCCGGCGCTGCGCACCCGGTTCGTCCCGGTCCCCGGCGCCCTGCCCGGCGTGCGGCGCGCCGTCGTCGACCCGGAGCCGCACGCCGAGGTGGTGCTGGCCGACGCCCCCGGCGAGAGCGACGACGAGGTCTCCGCCCGCCTGGTCGCCGTCCGGGACCGGCTCACCGACGTCGCCGAGGGCCCGATGACCCGGCTCGCCGTGGTCAGCCGGGGCGCGGCCGACCACGCCGTGCTGCTCGCCGTCCACCACATCGTCAGCGACGGCTGGTCGGTCGGCGTGCTGCTGCGCGAACTCGGCGTGCTGTACTCGGCGTTGCGCCGCGGCCGCCCCGCGCCCCCGCCGCTGCCCGGAGCGGACCACGCCGAGCTCGTCGCCTGGTCCAACGCCCACTGGCCGGACTCCCGCGCCCACTTCGCCCGCGCCCTCGCCGACGCGCCCGAAGCCGTCCACCCCTTCCCCGGCCGCGCCGACACCGAGACGGTCCTCAGCGCCGCCCACCGGCTCACCGTCCCGGCCGCCCGCGCGGAAGCCCTGCGCGTCCGCGCCGCCGCGGCCGGCGCCACCCCGTTCCAGGCCCTGGCCGCCGTCTGGCTGGGCCTGCTCGCCGACCACAGCGGCCAACCCGACCTCGTCCTGATGACCCCCGTCCCCGGCCGCACCCGCCCGGACGCCGAACGCGCTGTCGGCTGCTTCGTCCAGTCCCTCCTGCTGCGGATCGACGCCTCCGGCGCCCCCGGCTTCGCCGAACTCCTCGCCCGCGTCCGCGCCGCCTCCACCGCGGCCCTCGACCACCAGCTCTACCCCTTCGCCGAGTTCAGCCCGCAGGTCCCGTTCGCCGCCTGGCTCCGCTACGAGAGCTGGAACGCCCCGGCCCAGCTCCCCGGCCTCGCCTGCACCGCCTGGGAGGTCCCCCGCAGCGCCACCGTCCCCTACCCCCTCCCCGGCGGCGACCGCCACGTCCCCGAACTCGCCGCCGTCGAACAGCCCGACGGCTCCCTCACCTGCTGGCTCCGCTACAACGAACACGCCTTCACCCCGGCCACCATCGAGTCCCTCGCTGCCGCCCTGGAGGCCCGCCTGGCGGAGGCCGCCGGCACCTGACCCGCCCGGGGGCGGTGCGATCGTCGATCACCCGGCCTGGCCCGGCCCGGCCCGAGTCGGGTCGGGCCGGGCCGTTTGCCGGGACGGGCGAGCACCCCCCCGGTCGGTGGGATGCTCCGGCACCCGTGCTCCGCGCCACCGCCGTCCGTGACATCCGCGCCGTCCCGGGACGGCACGGCCCATCCGCACCCTTCTGCCGCAGTACGGTGGGCCGGTGGATGGGATGCCGGCCCCGACGGCGGGGATGACGATCAGCGTTCGAACGCGCCGGGACGTGGTGATCGTGGATCCGGAGCGCTTCGTCGCCTCGGCCCGCGCGGCCTACCGCGAAGCCTTCCCCGAAATCACGGAAGAGCGAGCCGCCGAGGACATCCGCGACGTCTACGACGCCGTGTGGGCCCTGCTGGAGCGCTTCGGCCGGCTCACGCCCGACGCGCCGGGATCCGCCGGACTCCCCGGTCAACGGATACCGGACCGCCCGGACGGACTCTCACCCGCGGGCGAACGCACGTGCATCGTCCTCAACGATCCGCAACCGCTGCAGGACTACGGCTGCTTCATGCCCGAGGAGTACGACCCGTTCGCGGTGCCGCCGGGAGCGTGACGACGCCTCCCGTGAGTTCGATGCCCCGGGGTGGCGATCCACTGGATGGTGCTGAGGGCTCGTCACTTGCCTTCTCCCGCCCGCCTGGCCGCGAGAAAATCGCCTAGGCGCGGTGCCCGGCGCGCGGTACGGTCGGGGGCACGGCTGTCGACAGGGGGGACCGCGCATGCTGCCCGAGGCGCTGATCGCGTTGGCCATGTCCGGGGGGACGGCGGTGATGACCGCCGTGGGGACCGAGGCGTGGGAGGGGTTCCGGGGGCGGGTGGCCGCCTGGTTCGGGCGGGGGGACGCCCGGCGTGAGGGTGCGGAGCTGGAGCGGCTGGGGCGCACCGCCGCCGAGCTCGCGGCGGCCGAGGGCGGGCAGCTGGAGCGGGTCCGGATCCGGCAGGAGGCCTCCTGGCAGGCCCGGTTCGAGGCGTTCCTGGAGGACCTGCCGGAGGACGAGCGCGAGCGCGCCGGCGAGGCGCTGCGCGAGCTGCTGGCCGAGCACGCGACCCGGGCGCGGGCCCAGGTGTCGGCCGGGGACGGCGGGCTGGCGGCCGGCGGGGACGTGCGGATCAGTGCCCAGGAAGGTTCGGTCGCCGCCGGTGTGATCCACGGCGGCGTGCGGATCGGCCACCCTCAGGCGCCGGATCCGTCCCAGGGCTGAACGGACCGGGCACGCCAAGCCCGTCACAGACCTCGCCACCGCCCCTCACCGAGGTGCGGGCGAGCGACCACAGCTTCGCCGTAGGCCACGCCGACCACGTGGCCTACTACGCCGGCCGGCAGGCCGCGGCCGGCTGGCCGCACCAGGTCGGCGCGGTCCCGAGCGCGGCGCACTGCTTTCAGCGCCGGGCCGTTCCCGATCCCGCCGACGCCCCCGCGCGCAGCCTGATCCTGGTCGGCGCCGTCGGGACCGGCAAGACCCAGTTGGCCGCCGACGAGGCCCGCACCGCCTGGCAGGCCGGGCAGCTCGACCTGCTGGTCTGGGTCGCCGCCGACAGCCGGGCGGCGGTCCTGACCGCCTACGCCCGGGCCATCACCGAGATCACCGGTCGCGACCCGGCCGATCCCGAGCAGGACGCGCGGGAGTTCCTGGCCTGGCTCCGGCCGGGCGGGACCGGGGAGGCGGTTCGCCGGCTGATCGTCCTGGACGGTCCGGTCGACCCCGACGACCTGCGCGGACTCTGGCCGCCCGACCATCCCGCAGGGCGGACCCTGGTCACCACCTGGCGACGGGACCTGGTCCGCGAGGGGCCCGGCCGACGGGTGGTCACCGTGCCGCCGTTCGGCTCCGCCGAGGCCTTCGGCTACCTCACGGCGGTGCTCGCCGCGTCCGGCCGGTTCGAGCCGCCCGAGCACCTGGAGGCGCTCGCCCGCGAGCTGGGACACCTGCCGCTCGCGCTCGCGCAGGCGGCCGCCCAGCTGGCCGACACCGGTCTGAGCTGCGCCGACTACCTGCGCCTGCTCGCCGACGACGGCCGGCGGCTGGCCGACCTCGTACCGGACCCGGGCGGGCTGCCCGACGAGCAGAGCCTGCCGCTGCCGCACGCCTGGGACCTCGCCCTGGAGCGCGCCACCGCCGAGGCGCCGGGCGGGACGGCGCGGATGCTGCTGGAACTGGCGGCGGCGCTGGCGTCCGACGGCATCCCGGCCGCCGTGCCGACCGCCGCCGTCAAGTACCTCGACCCGCAGCCGACGGACCACCCGACGACCAGCCACCCGCCGACCGACCACCCGCCGCCGACCGGCCACCCGACAGCGGACGCCGAGTCGGAGGCGCGCGCCGGCGAGGCACTCGCGCTGCTGCACCGCTGGAACCTGATCGACTACGACCCGGCGGACCGGGACCGGTCGGTACGGGTCCACCCGCTGGTGCAGCGGGCCGTCCGCGAGGGCATGCCCGCGAGCCGGGCCGCGGAGCGGGCCGACGCGGCCGCCAACCTGCTCTTCGTCACCTCCCGGAGGTCGGCGGACGAGGCGAACTGGTCCTTCCTGCCCCCCGCGAGGGATCGGGATCCGCGGCTGATCTCGCGCGCCCTCGACTTCCCGCCGGAGGTGCTGCGCTCCAACGTCGAGGCCCTGACCCGCAAGGCCCCGGCCCTGATGCTGGGCTCCGGCGAGCCCGGCCTCCGGTACGGGTGGAGCACCGGCCGGGAGCTGCACGCCCTCGTGTTCCGGGTGGGCGACACGCTTGCGGACGACGGCCGGCCGCAGGCCGCGCTGGACTACTTCGCGGCGCTGCTGCCGACGACGGCCGACCGGCTGGGCGCCCGGCACGAGTCCGTGACGAAGCTGCGCGGCCGGATCGCGCGGCTGCGGGCGGAATCCGGCGACCTCGCCGCCGCGATCACCGGGTACCGTCGGATGATCGACGACCAACTGGCCCTGCTGGCACCGGAGTACCGGCTGTACCCCGCCGATCGGAAGCGGCTGGTCGAAGAGGTCGTCGAGCTGCGCCACCGCCTCGCCCGCCGGCTCGAACAGGCCGGCGACCTGCCGGGCGTCGCCGGCGTCTACCGCGACCTGCTCGCCGATCACGGCTACCTCGCGGCCGTCGACGGCCGGACGGACCCGCCCGACTTCACCCTGCGCCGCGACGCCGCCGAGTGGCAGGGGCGGGCGGGCGACGCGGCCGGGGCGGCGGTCGCCTACCGCGGGCTCGTCGATGAGCAGTTCCGCACGCACGGGCCGGCGGACTCGGGTACCTTCGGCACCCGCTTCGGCTTCGCCCACTGGCTGGGCGAGTCGGGCGACGTACGAGGGGCCGTGACCGTCCTGACCCACCTGCTCGCCGACCAGCTGCGGGTCGTCCACCCCGACCACCCCGGCCCGGCGGCCACCCGGCAGGCACTCGCGCACTGGCAGGGACGGTCCCAGGGCCGGGGGTGGCTGCGAGGGCGGTAGCCGGGCCGGAACGGAAACCGACCATGGCGACCTCCGGGGCCGCCATGGTCGATCCGGTTCCGTCTCCTGGGGTCAGCGCGCTCCGAACATCAGCGGGTTCCGAACATCAGCGCGCTCCGAACATCAGGGTGAAGGTCGCGGCGTGGTTGCCGAAGCGATCGGTGTAGCGGCCGGCGCCCGGGCCCGCGTCCTTGAAGGCGGGGTTGAGGATGGCGGCGCGGTGCCCGTTGTTGGCGAAGTTGTTCTCGGGGTTGTGGTTCATCCACCAGTAGACGGCGGCCTTGGGGGTGCCCCAGGTCCAGCCGGCGGGCACGACACTCGCGCCGTCGCTCCGCCCGCCGCCGTTCTGGGTGTTCTCCCCGGACGCGGTGGCGGCGTAGCCCGACTTGGCGAGGCGGTCCTCAGGCCAGGCGTATCCCGCTCGGGAGTCCCAGTGGGAGCACACCAGCGGCGGGTTGTGCGACGGGCAGGCCCGATCCGGGTTGGTCGCCCAGTTCTCCGAGTGGGCCCGCGCCTGGGCGGCGAGTTGGCCGTTGAAGCAGAGTGCCGGGAGGCCGCGCTGGGTGCGTTCCACGTTCACCAGGTAGACCAGCGCGTGCTCGGCGTTGACGACATCGGCGTCCGTCTGTGGAACCTTGTCGACATAGCCGGCGTACGGCTCTTCCGCCTTCTGGCAGTCCCCGGCGGTTCCGAGCGGGGTGCCGTTGTTCCAGGAGGCGGCGATGTCGGCCTTGCGGTCGCCGTTGTAGTCCCCGGCGAGCCACTGGGTGGAGTCGAGCCAGCCGCCGGCGTTGGTCGCCCAGTGGCTGCGGGTGAAGCGGTTGCCCGTGGACTGGCTCACCGTCAACGTGTTGGTGCCGCCGTTGTTCCAGATGGCGGCGATGTCGGCTTTGCCGTCGCCGTTGAAGTCGCCGGAGACCCATTTGGCGGCGTCGATCCAGCCGCCGTCGCGGTCGGACCATTGGGTCCAGCCGGGGAAGCGGGAGCCGTCGGAGAGGTAGACGGCGGTGGAGAGTTGGCCGCCGTTGTTCCAGGACGCGGCGATGTCGCTCTTGCCGTCGCCGTTGTAGTCCCCGGCGAGCCACTGCGTGGAGTCGCTCCAGCCGCCGGCGTTGGTGGCCCAGTGACTACGGGTGAAGCCGTGACCGTTGGACAGGCTCACCGTCAACGTATTGGTGCCGCCGTTGTTCCAGATGGCCGCGATGTCGGCTTTGCCGTCGCCGTTGAAGTCCCCGGAGACCCACTTGGCGGCGTCGATCCAGCCACCGTCGCGGTCGCTCCACTGCGTCCACCCCGGGAAGCGGGAGCCGTCGGACAGGTAGACCGCGGTGGACAGCAGGCCGTCCGAAGCGGCCAGCGCTGGGCCTGAACCGAGCGGCAAGGTGATCGCCATCGCCAGGATCACGCCTCCGGCGGTGGCCCATGTCCGGCGCTTGGGCATAACTCCTCCTTCAGCGGCCGCGCTGGCGAGCCGCTCGCGGCAGTGCGTGAGCTGAGCCGTCCGGTGGTCGCTGGAGACGGAGCCGGCGCAGCCGGGACCAGGCCGTCGACGGAGCCGATCACACTCGGGATCGAACCGTCGGACGCGCCTGCTGTGCGGGTCGCTCGGTTGACCGGTGCCCGGGTCCGGCGCCGGCAACCTCCTCTACATGTACAAGTAAAGGACGGCCGAGTCCGCCGTGCAACTGCTGTGAGAGCAAACGCAGTTGTGCCCCGGCGATCGATCCGGGCGCCGGCCCGGCAGCGGATCGCCGATACCGCGCAGGACACGGCACCGGGGGCGGGGATAGATTGGAAGAGGAAGGGCGTTCTGCCGATCCGGAACCCCCCTGACCGATTCGGCAGGGCGGCATCCCATGCGGCCGGTCAGTGACCGCCGGCGGGGGAGGCGTCTCGTTGCCCGGCCCCGGCTCCAGGGATCGAGGCATCATGTCGGACGTCAAGGTCATGTGGACCGGGTTGGAGTGCCAGATCCGTCAGGAGAAAAAGGACGAGGTCTTCGGCACGATCCAGCTGATCGCGGGCACGAGTCCGCAGCCCGTGATCAAGTTCCCGGACGGCGGCGGCGGGACGTACCTCCTCGGGCCCCCGGGCCAGCGGATGGTCGCCGTCCAACAGCCGCTCTACTCCGGCCCCGCGCAGGACCTCACGGTGTCCGCGACCTTGGTGGAGTTCGACTCCGGCGACGTGACCGAGGAGAAGAAGGCCATCGCGGAGGCCGTCTCCAAGGCGGCGGCCGCCGCCGTCGCCGCGTTCGCCGGCGGCGGAGTGGCCGCCATCGCCCTCCCCTTGATCGGGCTGCTGTCCGAGGCCTTCGTCAATCTCGTCGCCGACGTGTTCGGCGTCAAGGACGACCCGTACAACCCCGGGGCGATCGCCCTGACCCAGGCGCAGCTCCTGTCCGCGGACTCCCGCCGCCAGACCCGCACCCGACCCGACGACCCGCGGACGCTGGAGTTCACCGACACCATCGTCCTCACCGGCGTGGACGACGCCGGCGACATCGGGAAGTACGTCTTCTACCTGGACGTCCGGCCCGTGGCGCCCGGCTCGGGCACGCCGGGCGGCGTCACCCCGCCCACGGTGAGCCAGGGCTCCCAGGGCGAGGTGGTACGCGCGCTCCAGCGACTGCTGAACGAGCACGTGCCCGATCTGCCCTCGCTGGCCGTCGACGGAGACTTCGGCCCCGCGACGGACGCCCGGGTCCGCGAGTACCAGCGGCGCGTCGAGATCATCGTCGACGGCGTCGTCGGCCCCCAGACCTGGGGCATGCTGACGGACGGCGAGCTGGCACAGGAGGCCTCCGCCGGCACCCCCACCCTGCAACAGGGCGCCCACGGCCCGGCGGTGCGGAAGCTGCAGCGGCTGCTGAACGACCACCTGCCCGACCTGCAACTCGCCGTCGACGGCCGCTTCGGCCCGGTCACGGACGGCCGCGTGCGCGAGTTCCAGCAGCGCGTCGCCATCGCGGTCGACGGCGTCGTCGGGCCGCAGACCTGGGGGCACCTGACGCAGTAGAGGGCGTGTGCGCGTCTGTGCGCGTCGGTGCCGTCAGCGTGCGTCGGCGAGGAGGAAGTCGAGCAGGATCTGCCGGCTCGTCTGGGAGGTGAGGCTGCCGTACACGTCGTCGAACGCGTGGTCGGCGAAGGGCAGTTCCCTCACCTCGACGGGGACGCCCTGCCTCCGCAGCGCGTCGCCGAGGCCGGTGACGGTCGCCGGTCGGGCGCTGCGGTCGCGGTCCCCGACGACGAGCAGGGTGCGGGGCAGGCCGGGGCGGACGTCGGACACCGGGGACACCTCGCGGTAGCGGTCCGGGTACTGCTGCGGGGTGCCGCCGGTGTACATCTGCGCCGCCTCGCGGGTCCCGGCCACGTCGTCCCGCCACATCTGCGCGACGTCGGTCCCGGGGTAGAAGCCGATCACGGAGGCCGGGGGTGCGGGGGTGGCGCCCTCGGCGGCCCGGATGGTGCCGTTCTGGAGGCGGTAGCCGGTGTTCATCGCCAGGGTGCCGCCCGCCGACATGCCGCCGAGCGAGATCCGTGCCCGGTCGATGCCGTAGGCGTCGGCGTTGCGCTGCACCCAGCCCAGGGCGGAGAGGAGGTCCTGCGGGGCCTTGTCCCAGGTGGGGCGGTCGGGGCCGGCGAGGCGGTAGTCGACGGCGAAGACGGCGACGCCGTGGTCGGCGAGCCAGCGGCCGGTGCCGCGCAGGTCGCTCTTGTCGAAGGTGTGGAAGCCGCCGGCGTGGGCGAGCACGACGGCCGGAACCCGCCGGTCCGGCGCCTTCGCGGGCAGGTACGCGTCCACCCGCAGGGGCTCGCCCTCGGGGCTCGCGAAGGTCTCGGTCGTGTCCGGCTCCGCCGCCGGGTAGCCGAGTTCGGTGAACACCTGGCCCGCCGAGAGGTGGACGCCGGCCTCCCGGGCGGCCTGGAACTGGACGCCGCCGATGATCAGCGCGCCCATGGCGCACAGCGTCGAGACGACGGCGACCACACCTCCCCAGCGCACCAGGCCGGCCCGCCGGGCCGACAGGGCGAGGCCGGCGGCGACGAGGGCCAGCAGGGCCAGGTGGAAGGGGTACTGCCCGCCCAGGACCGGGCCGATCACGCCCGCCTTGGGTATCGCGGGGACGTACGCGCCGAGCACGATGGCGACGGCGAGGAACGCGAGGAACGACGCCAGGACGGCGGAGGCGGCCCGCAGGATCCGGACGGGACGTCCGGGCTGGACGGGCTCGACGGGCTGGACGGGTGACGCGGCGGAGCTTCGGGGGGTGGTCACGGCGGTCATGGCTCTACTCCTGCGATGGTGCGCGGGGCGGTCGCCGCCGCCCGCGGAACGTGTCGGGAGCCGCGAGGTCCTCGCGATCGCACACGGCGGCGGCGAGGACCGGCTCGGACATCAACGCTAGGAAGCCGGCGCCCGCGCGGTCCTCACTCCGCGGAGCCGTTCTCCGGAGCAGCTCTCGGGTAGGGGGTCGGCGGGAGCGGCCCCGGCCCGTGCCGCCGCACCGGCGCGGGATCACAGACCGGTGCGGCCGGGAACGACCAGTCCCGTCTCGTAGGCCAGGACGGCGGCCTGGGTGCGGTCCCGCAGGTGCAGCTTCTGCAGGATGCCGCCCATGTGCGTCTTGACGGTCTGCTCGGCGACGACGAGTTCGGCGGCGATCTCCGCGTTGGAAAGCCCCCGGGCGACCAGCACGAGCACCTCGGTCTCGCGGTTGGTGAGGACGTCGATCCGCACCCGGGCCGGCGGCTTCGCTGAGCCGCCCAGCCGGGCGAACTCCGCGATCAGCCGCTTGGTGAGCCCGGGCGACAGCAGCGCGTCCCCGGCGGCCACGACGCGCACCGCCTCGGCCAGTTGGACCCCGGAGGCGTCCTTGAGGAGGAATCCGCCGGCGCCGGCCCGCAGCGCCTCGTACACGTACTCGTCGAGGTCGAAGGTGGTCAGGACGAGGACCCTGGTCGGCAGGTCGGCCTGGTCGGTGATCCGGCGGGTGGCCTCGATGCCGTTCAACCCGGGCATCCGGATGTCCATCACGATCACGTCGGGGCGGAGCTCCTCGGCCTTCGCCACCGCGTCCAAGCCGTCCACGGCGGTCGCGATCACCTCGATGCCGGGCTGGGCGCCGAGCAGCACCGAGAAGGCCTCGCGGACCATCGCCTGGTCGTCGGCGATCATCACTCGGATCGTCATGCGGTCTGTTCCCTGCCTGTTCGGACGGCCGGGGCGGCGGGCACCGGCAGTAGCGCGGTGACCTCGTAGCCACCGTCGGGGGTGGTGCCGGCGGAGAACTCCCCGCCGAGCATCGCGGTACGTTCGCGCATGCCCAGGAGGCCGTGCCCGGCTCCCGGCGAGGGCGCGGCGGCCGCGGCGCCGGGCCCGTTGCGGATCCGCAGCCGGAGGGTGGCGTCGGTGTACGTCAGCTCGACGCGGGCCGCGGCACCCGGGGCGTGGCGCAGCGTGTTGCTGAGCGACTCCTGCACGATGCGGTAGGCCGACAGCTCCACGCCCTCGGGGAGCGGACGGCGCGGCCCGGAGACCGCCGCCCGCACGTCGAGCCCGGCCGCGCGCACCCCGGCGAGCAGGTCGTCGAGCCGTTCCAGGGTGGGCTGCGGAGCCTCGGGACCACGCCCGCCGGGACGGTCCTCGGAGCGCAGCACGCCGAGGAGGCGGCGCAGCTCGGTCAGTCCCTCCAGGGCGCCCGCGCGGATGTCGGCGAGCGCCGCGACCAGTTCCGGGGGCGGGTCCGCGACCCGGTACGGGGCGGCCTCGGCCTGGATCGAGATCACCGACATGTGGTGGGCGACCACGTCGTGCAACTCGCGCGCAATGCGGGCACGTTCCTCCAGGACGGTGCGCTGCGCCCGCTCCTGGGAGAGGGCCCGCTCCTGCTCCGCCAGCCGGGCGCGGACCTCCCGCGTCCGGCGCACCGCGGTCGCGGCGGCCACGACGAGGGCGAACAGCGCGAGCACGATCGCGGTGAAGTACCAGGGCCCGATCCGTCCGCCGACCACTTGCAGCCCCAGCAGCAGCCCGGTGCCCAGTGCCACCGTCTCGGCCGTCACCCGCGGCGGGTTGCGCAGCGCGACCAGGAACGACAGCCCGGCCTGCACGGCCCAAGCCCAGCCCGTGTACGGGGCGAAGGGCGGGTACAGCGAGAACACCGGCAGCATCACCAGCGACAGCCACCAGGCCGGCAGCGGGCGGCGCAGGGCCGCTACCAGGAGCGCGGCGTGGAACATCCCGACGGGGCGCAGCGGGATGTCCTCGGTGGCGGAGACGGCCGCGAAGACCGCCACCGCGCCGACCGCACCGTGCGGCAGCCACCTCAGCGGTCCCGGCGCGCCCATGGGCGGCATGGGCTGCGGGGCCGTGGTGAACAGATCCTTCCGCACGGTGTGCAGCACTCCGCGCACCGACCGCCTCCCATACCCGTTCATACCGTCAGTATTCTCCAGCCCGATCGTCCGACTCGTTCACCGTCCCGCCCCGGCCGGGGCACATCCGGTCACCACGTTACGGAGCCGACCCACCGCCCAGCCTCCCGCTGCGGAGCCGTTCTCGGCCTGGCTCTCAGGTATGAGGCGCCGACCGCCCCATGGCCCGGATGACGGACGAAACAACTCGGCCAAATCCAGGGCCTCACTTCTGCGGGGCTCGTACGAGCATGGCGAAGCGTTGGCGCAGGTGCTGGAGAAGCTTGAGGCGAACGGTTCCGGCAGGCTCTCGTGGGTGGATCCCTATGGCGATACACAGTTCGACGAGCAGGAGGCGGAAGTCGCGCTCGGCGAGATTCCGGGTCTGTTGCGGCGGTGCGCCGACGCATCGGAGACGGCTGCCGTGAACGACCTCGCGGCGTTGCTGAAGGCCTGCGCGAGCACGCCCGGGAGCTGCCTCTGGTTCATCGGGGACTGAGGCGCCGGGTGGCCGGTGGGGTCAGCGCGTGGGGCGGGAGCGGAAGGTGCGGCGGTAGGTGTCCGGGGGGACGCCGACGGAGCGGGTGAAGTGGCGGCGGAGGGTGGTCGCGGTGCCCAGGCCGGTGGCGGTGGCGATGGTGTCGATGGTGCCGCCGGTGGTCTCCAGCAACTCCTGGGCGCGGCGGATGCGTTGGGTGAGCAGCCACTGGAGCGGGGTGGTGCCGGTGGCGGCGCGGAAGTGGCGGCCGAGGTGGCGGGAGCTCATCCGGGCGCGGCGGGCGAGGTCCTCGACGGTGAGGGGTTGGTCGAGGCGGGCCAGGGCCCAGGGGAGGACGTCGGCGAGCGGGTGGTGGTCGGGGGCGGGGACCGGGGTGGTGACGAACTGGGCCTGGCCGCCGTCGCGGTGGGGCGGGACGACCAGGCGGCGGGCGACGGTGTTGGCGACCGCGGAGCCCCGGTCGAGCCGGACGAGGTGCAGGCAGAGGTCCAGGGCGGCGGCCTTCCCGGCCGAGGTGAGGACGCTGCCGCCGTCGACGTAGAGGACGTCCGGGTCGACGCGGACGCGGGGGTGGCGGGCGGCCAGGGCGTCGGTGTGGGCCCAGTGGGTGGTGGCGCGGCGGCCGTCGAGCAGGCCGGCGGCGGCCAGGACGAAGGCGCCGGTGCAGAGCGAGGCCACCCGGGCGCCCGCGGCGTGGGCCGCGCGGACGGCGTCGACCAGTTCGGCGGGCGGGTCCACGTCGACGTCGGCCCAGCCGGGGACGATCACGGTGGCGGCCCGGGCGAGGCGGTCGAGGCCGTGGTCGGGGTGGAGCAGGAACCGGCCGGCCCGGACGGGGCCGGGGCCGCAGAGGGTGAGGTCGTACCAGGGGCCGGGCAGGGTGGCCGGGGCGGAGCCGAAGACCTCGCAGGCCAGGGACAGTTCGAAGGGCAGCATGCCGTCGGTGACGGCCAGGGCGATGGTGCCGGCGGTGTCCATGTCCGGAATTGTATGGGTGCTGTCGTTCCGGACACTCGTGGCGGGGTGGCCTGGGAGCTGAGGATGGTCGTGTCGGACCGGAGAGGTCGGACGGGATGGAAGGGGAGCGGCATGGGAGCCGGGCAGGCGGTCGCGGTGTACGGGGCGAACGGGCACACCGGGCGGTTCGTGGTGGCGGAACTGCGGGAGCGCGGGTTCGTCCCGGTGCTGTCGGGGCGGGACGGAGGGAAGCTGGAGGCGCTGGCCGAGGAGACCGGGCTGGAGGCGCGTCCGGCCGCGGCGGACGATCCGGCCGCGCTGGACCGGGCGCTCGCCGGGACGGTGGCCGTGGTCAACTGCGCCGGGCCGTTCGCCGTGACGGCGGGGCCGCTGATCGAGGCGGCGCTGCGGGCCGGGATCCCGTACCTCGACGTGGCGGGGGAGATCGAGGCGAGCGCGGACGCGTTCGCCCGCTACCGCGAGCGGGCGGAGGCCGCCGGGACGGTGGTCGTCCCCTCGATGGCGTTCTTCGGCGGGCTCGGCGACCTGCTGGCCACCGCGGCGATGGGGGACTGGACGGCGGCCGACGAGGTGCACATCGCCTACGGCCTCAGCAGCTGGCACCCGACGGCGGGGACGCGGGTGGCGGGCGCGGTCTCCCGGGAGCGGCGCGGCGAGCGGCGGGTCCGGTACGCGAACGGCCGGCTGGAACATCACGAGGACGAACTGCCCGTGCTGGAGTGGCGGTTCCCCGAGCCGCTGGGCGCGCGGGCGGTGATCGGGGAGTTCACCATGGTGGACGTGGTCACCGTCGGCAGCCACCTGGCCGTCCCCGAGGTCCGCACCTACATGACGGTGGAGGCGGCCCGGGACGTCGCGGACCCGGACACCCGGGCCCCGGCGGCGGTCGACGAGAGCGGACGGTCGGCGCAGACCTTCCTGGTCGACGTCGTGGTCCGCCGGGGCGGTGAGGAGCGGCGGGCCGCGGCGAGCGGCCGGGACATCTACGCGGTGACGGCGCCGCTGGTGGTCGAGGCCGTGGAACGGATCCTCGCCGGGCGGACCGGGGCGCTCGGCGTCGTCGCGGCCGGGGAACTGTTCGACGCGCCGGACTTCCTGCGCGCGCTCGCCCCGCACGTGGTGTCCGAGCCGGCCCCGGTCGGCTGACGCGCCCGGCGAGCCGGCCGTCGACGACCCCTGGACTCCTAGCGGATGGGCAGGGCCTTGACGCCCGACAGCAGGGGGATGAGGTTGTACTGCCCGTCCCCGGGGGCGCAGGCGGGCTTGGTGTCGGGGGTGTCGGAGACGTTCGTCCCGGCCCGGAAGCGCCCGTCGCCGCTCGGCGCGACGGTCGTGAAGTGGTCCTGGCGGCCGAGGAAGTAGTACATGCACTGGTGCAGGTTCAGGTACCGCCCGGCGGTCAGGTCCAGGGGCAAGGCGCTGGACAGCAACGGGATCGGGGGGTCGACGAGGCCGCCGTCGCTGCACCACGGGGCGGTGTCACGGGTGTCGGAGACGTTGGTGCCGGCGACGAACTTGCGGTCGGTGGTCGCCACCACCGTGGTGAGGTGGGTCTGGCTGTAGGGGCTGAAGAACACGCACTGGTGCAGGTTCAGATAGCGCCCGGCGGTGAGGTCGTAGGCCTGGGAGGCGCGGTAGACGTTGGGCACGTAGGTGCCGTCCCCGGCGCCGCAGACGGGGTCGGGGTCCACGGTGTCGGAGACGTTGGTGCCGGCCGTGAAGCGCCCGTCGCCGCTCGGGACCACGGTGGTCATCAGGTCGAAGCTCGCCGGGCGGAAGGAGTCGAAGACGCACTGGTGCAGGTTCAGGTACCGGCCGGCCGGGGGGCGCGGGGGAACGGTGATGGCGGTGGCGGCCGGGACCGGGCCGACCAGGGCGGCGACGGCCGCGGCGGCTCCGACGAGCGCGGCGGAGCGGGGGAGGAGGCGCATGGGGGAGGTCTCCGGGATCCGGTGCGGCCGCTCCGACCGAGCGGCCGTCACGCAGGAGGCTTCCCGGGGCGTCCGGTGCCGCCGGTCGCCGCGCGGGAATTTCACCTGAACGACCGGGCACGCGGACGGGCGCCGCCCCCGCACCGTTCGACTCGGTGCGGGGGCGGCGCTGTGCTCCGCGGGGTCTAGCACTCCCAGCGGTGGGAGCGGAGGTGGACGCCGGTGCCGCCGTTCTGGGAGAAGTTGCCCCTCGCGCCGGCCGCCGTGCACACCACGCGCTGACCGGTGTAGTTCGCGCCGGTGAAGAAGGCGACGGGTCGGCCGGACTTGCCGTTGTTGAACACCGAGCGGACCTTGGTCGTGGCGGACCAGCTGCAGGTGTCGCCGGCCTGCCAGTCCGGGTCGTCGTAGGGCCAGGCGCACACCTGGCCCGTCCCGTTGGGGCCGCTGTAGGCGCAGACCCGTCCGTCCACGCAGGACCACGGGTCGAGGGCGGCGTGGGCGGGCTGCTGGGCGGTGATCAGGGCGGCGCCGGCCGCGGCGAGCGCGGCGACGAGGCCCAGGCGTCGACGGGTGCGTTCCATGGTGATCGGTCCTTCCGAGTGAGGGGTGTGGGAGTCGTGCGGGGGTTCAGGCGCCGGGCGGGCTGACGTAGCCGGAGACGGGCTGGTGGTTGGTGCGCACGCTCGACGGGTCGAGCCGGGTGCGGTGGGCGACCGCGTCGCCGAGGTTGCCGTCGACGGTGTCGAGGGTTCCGTCGGGGCGGACGGCGACGACCACGCCGACGTGGCCGGGCGTGCCGCCGTCCGGCTCGCCGTAGATGACCAGGTCGCCCGGCTTCGGGGTGTAGCCGCCGCGCTGGTGGAACAGCCCGTGCTGCTTGCCCCACTTGCCGATGCCGCGCGCGGCGAGGACGTCCGGGGTCTCCTCGATCCCGGCCCGGTGCCACGTCCACTCGGCGAAGGCCGCGCACCACGGCGTCTGCGCGCAGGATCCGCCGTTCTTGTGGTAGGCGAAGTACTTGTCGCAGGAACCGGACTCCTCGGGCGACCCGCCCTCGGGGGTGATCTCCGCCCGGGCCACCGAGACGACGCGGTCGCGGACGGTGGCGGCGGACGCGGCCGGGGCGGTGGCCGCCACGCCGAGCGCGGGCAGGACGGTGAGGACGGCCAGCGCGGCGGCGGTCGGGGTGCGCCGGGACAGCTTCATGAGAGCTCCTCCATTGGGGTGAACCGGCCCTGCCTGCCTCCCGATCGCCGCCTACAGTCGGGCGAACATGCCCGGGGGCATGCGGGGACCGGGAGGCGGTGGCACGGCGGGAGTGGGCGAGTCGGCGGATCTGCGGGATCCGCGAGATCTGCGAGTCGGTGTGACGTCGTGGGACCCATCCTGCGGACGTCCGCGGGCCGGCACCAGGCCCTCCGGCCGGTGCGGCGTCCCGGCGCTCTCCCACGTCCCATCCCACCGCTCCGACCTGCGGAAACGATGGACACTGGGACAGCGAGTGGGACAACAGCGCATGCATGACGGACCGTCGGACGGCAGCACGGACGCCGCGAAGGAGGAGCCGGACCACCCCAGGACGCTGCTCGTCCGGGCACTGAACGACCGACTCGGGGCGTCGCACCTGTCCCTGGACCGGGTGGTGGCCCGGCTGCGGGACCGGCTCGGTGGCTCCGACGTCCGGGGGTTGAGCACCTCCTCGATCAGCCGCTACCTCGACCCCGGCCGCACCGAACTGCCGGACCTCGCCGTGCTCGCCGAACTCGCCCGGATCTTCCGCGCCGACCCGGCGGAACTGGCCCGCTGGCAACGCTGGCACGCCCAGGCGAAGCTGGCGGCGGACCACGAGCTGCGCGACCGCCGCGCGGCGCGCCGTACCGCCGCTGCCGCCGAGGCACCCGCTGCCACCGCCGCTATCGCCGCTACCGCCGCTACCGCCGACCCGGTCCCCGAGGCTGCCGCCCCGGTGGGCCCGGCGCCCGCCGAGGAGTCGCCGGCTGTTCGGCGGGCGGCGTGGTGGACGGCGTGGTGGGCGTTGTGGTGGTGGCCGCGCCGGCGGGGCGCGGCGTTCGGGGGGCTGGCGTTCGGGGGCCTGGCGCTCGCGGCCGTGGCCGGTGGAGCGGTGTTGTGGGCGGGGTACGGCGGGCCCGTTGACACCGCGTCGGTGACGGCGCCGTCGGCGAGCGCGGAGCGGCGCGGGTCGGCGCCGGTGACCCCCAGACCGATCGCGGGCTTCGCCGACGGGGTGGAGGTCGGCGCGCTCGGCGGGGACAGCCGCTGCTCGGCGCCGAAGGAGGGGCCGTCCGGCACCCTGCTGCGCGCCTGTGCGATGGTGCAGCCCGGGCAGGTGCTGTTCGCGGTGCGCGTCGACAATCCGACGGACGCGCCGGTCGAGGTGACCGCGAAGGTGGCCGGCTTCTGGGCGGGCGTCCTGCACTCCTGCGACCCCGGACGCTCCGTCGTGCACACCACCGTGGCCCCGGGGGCCACCTTCACCAGCGACCCGGCGGAGTGCGTCACACCTCGCCGCAGCACCCCGCTCGCCTACCAGGCGGAGGCCTTCGTCGCCGCCGGGAACGGCCAGGGTTGGGTCGGCCACACGCTCTCCCCGAACGCCCACGTCTACCCGGAGCGCGAGACCCTGTGGCGCTGCCGCGGCGACGTTCCCTGCTGAGGCCGGTCCGGTGGCCTGGCCCGGGGTGAGCCGTCAGCCGTGCCCGGGCTGGGCGAGCAGGTCGGTGAGTTCGGCTTCGAAGAGGGTGGCGGGGTAGAAGCCCATGCCGGTGAAGTGGCCGGCGAGTTCGAGGGACAGGACGCCGTGCAGGCGGGTCCAGAAGGCCAGGGCGAGTCGGAGGGCCGCGGGCGGGGCGGGGTGGTCGCCGGCCCAGCTGCGGTGGTCGGCGAGGTGGGCGGTGAACGGGGTCGGCGGGGTGTCCCGGGCGTCCGCGGGGAGGGCCGCCGTGCAGGCGGTCAGCAGGGTGGCCATGATCTCGCCGGAGATGGCGGTGGTGTCCTCGGGGGCCTGGTAGCCGGGGACGGGGGTGCCGTAGATCAGCAGGTAGCGCTGGGGGTCGGCGAGGGCCCAGGTGCGCAGGGCGCGGGCGAGGCCGGTCAGGTTGGCGCCGTCGTCGGCGGCCGCGCGGAGGGTGTCGGCGAGGCTGCGGTAGGCCTCGCGGACGAGTTCGGTGATCAGCTCGTCGCGGTTGGCGAAGTAGCGGTAGAGGGCGGGACCGCTCATGCCCATCTGCTTGGCGATCGCGTTGAGGGAGAGCGCGGAGGCCCCCGCGGTGGCGATCTGCTCCCAGGCGTGCGCCATGACCTCGGCGCGTACCTGGGCGCGGTAGCGCTCGCGAGGGGTGTCGTCCGTCTGGGCCATGGCGTGCCGCCTTCGCTGTCCGTCGTCGCGTTACATGGTCATGGGTTGGTTAGAAGGTATCACGGAAGCTATTGACCATCGGTGCGGTGAGGCGCTAGAACCTCTAACAGGAGTTACTGGCTATAGAGAAGGGAATGCCATGTTGGGTATCCGTGCCGCTGTCATCGCGGTTCCGCTGGTCGTCGGCCTGCTGGGCGGCGCCGCCGCGCCCGCCGCGCCCGCCACCGCCCGGCCCGCCAAGCCGCTCAGCTGCCGAGGGGAGGGCGTCGACCCGGCCGCGAAGGTGCGCTACCGGACCGAGGCGGTGATCGACGCGCCGCTGCCCGTGGTGTGGAGGCTGCAGACCGACGTCGAGCGCTGGCCGTCCTGGCAGGGCCCCGTGACGAGCGCGGAGCGGCTCGACCACGGCCGCTTCCGGGCGGGCTCGGCGTTCCGCTGGACGGTCCCGGTGCCGCCGGTGCCCGGGATCCCGGCCACCGAACTGGACATCACCTCGACGGTCCGCCAGGTGGAACGCGGCGCCTGCATCCGCTGGACCGGTCCGGCGGTCGGCGAGGGGCTCCACATCGACGGCGTGCACGTGTGGAGGTTCACCGAAGTCCGGGGCGGCGTCCGGGTGAGCACCGAGGAGACCCACACCGGGCCGCAGGTGGACGCCGACGTCCCGACGGCGACCGGGATCCTCCGGGCGGGACTGGAGGGATGGCTGGCCGACCTCAAGGCCGCCGCCGAGGCGCAGGCGCACTGACGGGCGCACTGGCAGGCGCATGGACGGAGGCGCTGGACGCGCCCGCGCCCCGGCGGCGGGTGGGGGTCAGCCGTGGAGGCGGTCGGCGGCCTCGTCCTCGCTCAGCGCGTCGATCTCGGCGATCAGCAACTCCTCGATCCGGGCGGCCAAGGCGGCGGCGGTGGACAGCTCGAAGGCGTCCCGGATCGGGACGTCGAGGCCGACGCCGGCCCGGATCCGGGCGACCACGCGGGTCACCAGCAGCGAGTCCCCGCCGAGTTCGAAGAAGTCGTCGAGCGCGCCGACCCGGGGCAGGCCCAGGACCTCCTGCCACAGCTCGGTGACGAGCTGCTCGGCGTCGGTGCGCGGGGCGAGGTAGGCGCTCGACGCGGCGGGCGCGGGCTCCGGCAGCGCGGCCGTGTCCAGCTTCCCGTTCACGGTGAGCGGGAGTGCGTCGAGCAGCACGACGGCGTCGGGGACCAGGTAGGCCGGCAGCCGCTGGGACAGGTGCTCGCGCAGGGTGGCCGGAGCGGGTGCGGAGGCGCCGGGCGCGGGGACGGCGTAGCCGACCAGCCGGCGGCCGCCGAGCACCACGGCGGCCGCCCGGGCCACCCCCGGGTGGGCGGTGAGCGCGGCCTCGATCTCGGCCGGCTCGATCCGGTAGCCGCGCAGCTTCACCTGCTCGTCGGTGCGGCCGAGGTACTCCAGCAGACCGTCCGAGCGCCAGCGGGCCCGGTCGCCGGTGCGGTACAGCCGCCCACCGCCGGCAGCCGCGAACCGATCGGCCGCGAACCGATCGGCTGCGAGCGGGTCAGCCACGAACGGGTAAGCCACGAACGGGTCGGGCCGGAACGCGGCCTCGGTCAGGTCCGGCCGGCCCAGGTACCCGCGGGCCAGCCCGTCGCCGCCGATGTGCAGCTCGCCCTCCGAGCCGCGCGGCAGGAGGTCGCCGCGCTCGTCCAGCACGTACAGCCGCACCCCCGGCAGCGGCCGCCCGAGCGGCGGGCGGTGGGTGGCGTCGGGGGCGCCGAGGTCGCCGGCGGTGACGATGACGGTGGCCTCGGTCGGCCCGTAGGTGTTGACCAGCCGGACGGTGTCGCCGTGCCGCTCCCGCCAGCGGGCGACGGAGCCGGCGCGCGCCTCGGAGCCGCCGAGCACCACCAGCCGCAGCGCGGCCGGCCACGGCGTCTGCTCGTCGAGCGAGACCAGCTCCTCCCAGTAGGCGGTCGGCAGGTCGAGCACGGTGACGGACGGGCCGTGCGGGCCGCGCAGCAGTTCGGGCAGGGTGCGGCCGCCGTCGGGGAGCAGGACCACGCAGGCGCCGGAGACGAGCGCGGGCCACAGCTCCTCGGCGTGGGTGTCGAAGCCGATCGAGGCGAACTGCACGATCCGGTCGTCGGGGGTGAGCCGGTAGCCGTCCGGCCCGGCCATCCAGTCGACCCGGGCGGCGAGGGCCGCGTGGTCGACGGCCACCGCCTTGGGGGTGCCGGTGGAACCGGAGGTGTAGAGCGCGTAGGCGAGGCCGGTGTGGTCCTCGGCGGGAGCCGACGGGGCGGCCGGGGGCTCGACGCGCAGCCCGGCCCCGCCCTCGTCCGTCACCAGCAGCGCCGCGCCCGACTCGCGGAGCATCAGCCGCCGCCGCTCCTCGGGGTGGGCGGGGTCGAGCGGCAGGTAGCCGGCCCCGGCCTTCCAGACCGCGAGCAGCGCCACCACCAGCTCGAAGGACGGCGCGACCCGTACGCCCACCAGCCGGCCGGCCGCCGGGCCGAGCTCGGCGGCCAACTCATCCGCACGCCGGTCGAGTTCGGCGTAGGAGAGGGTCCGTCCGGCACACTCCAGGGCCGGCGCCGCGGGCGTGGCGGCGACCCGTTCGGCGAAGCGGGACAGCAGCGGGCGGACGGCGCCCGGCTCCGGTCCGGTGCCGAGGGCGAGCAGCGCGGCCCGCTCGTCCGGGCCGATCAGCCAGTCCCCGTGCAGCGGCAGCGTCGGGTCGTCGACCACGAGGGTGAGCAGCGCCCGGCAGCGGGCGCCGAGCGCGGCCACCGTGGACTCCTCGAAGACCTCCCGGTCGAAGCAGAAGGAGAGCGTCAGCCCGCCGTCCGGGGTGCGCCAACTGTCCAGCAGCAGATCGGTCTTGGCGCGCTCGAAGCCGGAGTCCATGGACGCCGTGCGGACCCCGGCGGGCAGCGGTGCGCCGCCGTCCTCGCCGGCCAGGTCGTACTGGCTCTGGTGGACGAACACCGCCTGGTAGAGCGGCGCCGCGCCGGCCTCGGCGGGCAGGCCCAGGTGGGCGGCGAGCCGCTCCACCGGGACGTCCTGGTGGCTCAGCGCGCCCAGGGTGGCGGTCCGGACCCGGTGCAGCACGGCGCGGAAGTCGGGTTCGCCGGTGAGGTCGGCGCGGATCACGCCGGTGCGGGCGAAGTAGCCGACCAGCGCCTCCTGCGCGGCCTCGGTCCGGCCCGCCAGCGGGGTGCCGACCAGGAAGTCGGTGGTGCCGGTCCACCGGGCCAGCACGCACTGGTAGGCGGCGAGCAGCACCATGAACGGGGTGCAGCGCTCGCGGCGGGCCAGGCCGTCCAGGGCCGCCGTGAGGTCCGGGTCCAGGACGGTGGTGGCGAAGCCCGCCGGGTGGGCCGGGTCGGCCGGGCGGGGGTGGTCCAGCGGCAGCCGCAGCCGGCCGGTGCCGGCCAGCTTCTCGGCCCAGTAGCGGAACGCCGTCTCGGCGCCGCCGGCGGCCGCCCGTTCCTGTTCGGCGCGGGCGAGTTCGCCGTACCGCACGGCGAGCGGGGCCAGCTCGGCGGGCGCCTCGCCGAGCGCCTCCCGGTAGAGGGCGAGCAGTTCGCGCCAGAGGATCCGGAACGACCAGCCGTCCGAGACGATGTGGTGTACCACCAGGGCCAGCGCGTGCTCGTCCGGCCCGGCCGAGACCAGGACGGCGCGCAGCGGCGGGCGGTCGGCCAGGTCGAAGGGCGCGTTGACGGCCGGGCGGCAGGCCTCGGTGAAGTCGCGCTCACCGGCGCCGGGCGGCAGCTCGACCAGGTCGAGCGGGACGGCGGCGGGCGGTTCGACCAGCTGGACGGGGGACTCGCCGTGCAGGGCGAAGCGGGTGCGCAGGGTCTCGTGCCGGGCGGTCAGCCGGTCGAGCGCGGTGCGCAGGGCGGACCGGTCCAGCGGGCCGCTCCACCTCCGGCAGAGGTACATGTTGAAGCCCGCGTCGGCGGGGTGGAGCTGCTGGAGGAACCAGAGCCGCCGCTGCTCCTCGGTGAGCGGGTGGACGGCCTCGGTGGGGCGGGCGGCGCCGGTGTGCTGGGTGGTGGTCATCGGGTCGCGGCCTCGGTTTCGGTGCGGGGCTCAGGGGCACGGGCGGGGAGCGGAAGGGCGGCGGCGGCCGGGGTGGCATCCTCGGCGCGGGCCGAGAGGGTGGCGAGCCCGACCAGGTCGTCCGGCTCGGCGTCGGGGACGTCGCGGTCGAAGTGGCGCAGCGCCGGGACGGCCAGGCAGGCCAGCACCAGCAGCGCCATGGCCAGGCCGAACAGCAGGTAGAGCAGGCCGATGCCGCGCCCCTCGCCGGTGCCGATCAGGCGTCCGACGGTGTCGGCGAGCGGGCCGTCCGCCTCGATCCAGGGCTGGACCAGCCGCGGTCCGAGCGGTGCCACGAGGGCGAAACCCACCGGCAGGGTGGACCAGGCGACCATGGTGTTGACGGCGATCACCCGGCCGTGGAAGCGCAGCGGCACCTTGGTCTGCACGATCGTCGCGTAGACGCCGTTGACCAGGGCCAGTCCGTACGCCATGCCGAAGGCGCCGAGCGCGACCGGGAGGACGGCGGGCCGCAGGCCGGTCACCAGGCAGGCGGCGGCCAGGCCGAGGGTGGCGAGCAGGACGCCGCGCAGCCGCAGCCGCCGGGGTCCGCCCCAGACCAGCAGGGTCAGACCGCCCAGGACGGCGCCGAGTCCGGCCGCGACCGACACCCAGCCGGCCGCCGCGAGCGGGGCGAAGGACAGCACCAGCGGGGTGGTGAGCAGGAACAACGGGGAGAGGAAGATGTTGAGGACGGCGAAGAACAGCAGCATGGCCCGGAAGTGCCGGCTGCCGAGCGCTCGCCGGAACCCGGCCCGGATCTCCGCGGTGACGCTCTCCCGCCGTCGGGCGGCCATCACGTCCGGGAAGCGCACGGCCAGGGTGACCGCGGTGGCGACCACGTAGCTCGCGACGTCGAGGGCGAGGATGCCGCCGAGGCCGAGCGCCGCCAGCAGGCCGACCGCGAACAGCGGCACCAGGAACTGGGCCAGTCCGAACGCCATCTGGACGACGCCGTTGGCCCGCCCGAGGAAACGTTTCGGGACGAGCTGCGGGACGGCCGAGTTCCAGGCCAGCCGCTGGAAGGTGAGCGCCGTGGAGAGCACGGCGATCAGCACGTACGCGTGCCAGACCCGTAGGCCGTCGGTCAGGAACAGCAGCAGCATCACCGCCTGGGTGAGGCCGGCCGCGAGGTCGCCGTAGAGCATGATCCGGCGCCGGTCGCCCCGGTCCACGAGGGCGCCGGCCACCGGCGCGGTGAGGATGCCGGGCACCAGGCCGCAGGCGGCCAGCAGGCCGAACTGGGCGAGCGAGCCGGTGGTCAGGTAGATCCAGACCGGCAGCGCGAACTCGGTGAGCGCCGAGCCGATCATCGAAATCTGCTGGCCGGCCGCGACACCGAGGAAGCGGCGCATGGTCGGACGCACCGACGAGGTGGCACTGGGGACGGCGGAATCGCCGTCCCGGGAGAGCCCGGCCAGCCACCAGGTGGCGCCCTCGGTGCGCTCGTGCCGCTCCTCCTCGCCGGCCGCCACCGAGCGGTGCACGGTGGTGAGGATCTCGGCCAGCTCGGCGGCCCGGTACTTGAGGTAGAAGTGGCCGGCCTCGTCGAGCACCACCACGCCGGTGGTGTCGCTGAGCCGGTGCCACTCGCGGTACCGCTCCTGGTAGAACTCGGTGGCCGGGTCGCGGTCGCCGCACACCGCGTACACCGGTGCGGCGATCCGGCCGTCCGCGCTCTCGAACAGCCGGGTGAAGTACTGCTCGGCCTCCCGGGTGCCGGTCCGCCGGTTGCGCACCATCAGGCGCAGCTGCTCGACGCCGACCTCGTCGGTGTCCAGACCGGCCGCCGCCAGGGCGTTGATCATGCCCTGGTCGCTGCGCAGCCGGTCGGCGGTGCGGGCCCACCACTCGCCGACGGCGGCGCCGCGCCCGTGCGGCCGGGCGAACGGGAAGATGCCGCCGAGGTGGACGGCCTCGATCTCCCGCCCGGCCGCCTCGACCCGCCGGGCGATCTCGACGGCCAGCCGGACGCCGACGCCGCAGTGGCCGTACAGGACGATCCGGCCCTCCACGGTGTCCAGGATCTCCTGGGCGCAGCCGGCCGCGACCTCGTCGATGTCCATCGCCTCCTCGCCCAGCTCGTGGCCGGGGACGGCGAGCGAGTGCAGGGCCCAGTCGGCGGGCAGGGCGTCGGCGAGCGGCTTGTAGATCAGCGCGCTGCCGCCGCCGTACGGGGTGCAGACCAGGCTGGCGGTGGTGCGGCGGCCCTCCGGGGTGAGCTTGTGCAGCAGCCGGCGCGGTCCGCGGTCGGCGTGCGGGTCGCTGACCAGGGCGGCCAGCCGGCGCACGGTCGGGTACTTGAAGAGGTCCATCACCCCGACCGGGGTCGGGAGTTCGGGGAAGGCGCGGCGCAGCCGGGCGACCACCTGGGTGGCGAGCAGCGAGTGGCCGCCGAGTTCGAAGAAGTCGTCCAGGGCGCCGACCCGGGGAACGCCGAGGAGTTCGGCCCACAGGGCGGCCAGGAACTCCTCCGCCTCGCCCTCGGGCGCGACGAACTCGCCGGTGGCGGTGGGCTCTTCGGGCTCTGGCAGGGAGCGCCGGTCGACCTTGCCGTGGGCGAGCAGCGGCAGCCGGTCGAGGACGACGAAGCGGGCCGGGACCATGTAGTCGGGCAGCACCCCGGCCAGGGCGTCGCGCAGCTCGGCGGTGGTCGGCGCGGGAGCCTCGCCCGGGTGCTCCAGGTAGGCCACCAGGGCCTGGCGCAGCCCCTCGCCGCGGGCCAGCACGACGGCCTGGGTGACGCCGGGCAGGGCGGTCAGGGCGGCCTCGATCTCGCCGGGCTCCACCCGGTAGCCGCGGACCTTGATCTGGTCGTCGGCGCGGCCCAGGTAGTCGAGCGTCCCGTCGGCGCGCCAGCGGGCCAGGTCGCCGGTGCGGTAGAGCCGGTCGCCGGGCGCGCCGAACGGGTCGTCGAGGAAGCGCTCGGCGGTCAGGTCGGGGCGGCCCAGGTAGCCGCGGGCCAGCCGGTCGCCGCCCAGGTAGAGCTCGCCGGTCACCCCCGGCGGCACCGGCTGGAGCGCCTCGTCGAGGACGTGGCAGCGGGCCCCGGCGAGCGGGGTGCCGATCGGGGTGCTGCCGGTCGGGGTGCCGTCGGGGCCGGAGGAGTCCGCGGTGACCTCGTGCACGGTCACGCCGACGGTCGCCTCGGTCGGCCCGTAGTGGTTGAAGACGGCGCACCGGCCGAGCGCGGCCAGTTCGGCGGCCCACGGCCAGGCCGAGGCCTCGCCGCCGAGCACCAGCGCCCGGCGCGGCAGCAGCCGCTCCAGCGGGGCGTCGGCGCCGAGCGCGGCCAGGTGCGAGGGCGTCATCTTGAGGTAGTCGAGCCGCAACTCCTCGACCAGGTCGGCGAGTTCGGCACCGGCGATGCGGCGCGGCAGCAGGTGGGCCCGGCCACCGGTGCTCAGTGCGAGGTAGAGCATGGTGATGCTGAAGTCGAAGGAGAGCGACTGCAGCAGCCCGTAGCCGGCGCCCGGCTCGATCCGCAGCCGATCCCGCACCCCGGCCAGGTAGTTGAGGATCTGCCGGTGCTGGACGGCGACGCCCTTGGGGGTGCCGGTCGAGCCGGAGGTGTAGATCACGTACGCCAGGTGGTCCGGGCCGGAGACCTCGTCCAGCGGCTCGGGGTCCCGCTCCACCGGGTCGAGGTCCAGCAGGAGTTCGGTGCCGGTGTAACCGGGGAAGCGCTCGCGCAGCGCGGAGTCGGTGACCAGCACCCGCACCCCGGCGTCGGCGACCAGGTGGGCGAGCCGGGCGGGCGGCTGCTCCGGGTCCAACGGCAGGTAGGCGCCGCCGGACTTCAGCACGCCGACCAGCGCCGTCGCCAGTTCGGGCGACTGCTCCAGGCAGACCGCCACCCGGTCGTCGGGCCGCACGCCGAGCGCCCGCAGCCGGCGGGCCAGGCCGGTGGCCCGTTCCTCCAGGTCGCGGTAGTCGACCGTGCGGTCCTCGAACACCAGGGCCGGGCGGTCCGGGTGGGCCCGCGCGGTGTCGGCGAGCAGGGCGGTCAGGGTGTCCGGGCGGCCGGCCGGGTCGGGCAGTTCCGGCCCGGCGGCCCACCGCTCCAGGACGTCCCGCCGCTCGCCGGGGGTGAGCAGCGGCAGCCGGGCAACCGGGCGCGCCGGATCGGCCACCGCGGCCGCGACGAGCAGTTCGAAGCGCTCGACCAGGCGCCGGACGGTGGCCGCGTCGAACAGGTCGGTGCGGTAGGTGAGCAGCCCGTACAGGCCGCCGTCGGACTTCTCCCGCAGGTAGAAGGCGAGGTCGGTGCGGGTGGTGGCGGCCTCGTGGCCGAAGCTCTCGGCGGTCGGGGCGTCGGGAGAGCCGGTGGCGGCGGCGGTGCGGTCGCCGTAGTTCTGGAAGGCGAAGCTGACCTGGAAGACGGCCGAGCGACTGACGTCGCGCTCGATCTCCAGATCGGCCACCATCTGCTCGAACGGCACCTCCTGGTGGGTGTAGGCGTCGAGCGTGGTCTCGCGGACCCGGCCGAGCAGTTCGGCGAAGGTCGGATCGCCCTCCAGCCGGGCCCGGATCGGCAGCATGTTGACGAACAGGCCGACCACGCCTTCGAGTTCGCGGTGCAGTCGGCCGGCCACCGCCGAGCCGATCGCGAAGTCCCGCCGGCCGGCGTGCCGGCCGAGCAGGGTCTGCAGCGCGGCCATCAGCACCATGTACCCGGAGGCGTTCGCCGAGCGCGCCAACTCGTTGACTCCGCGCCCGAGTTCGGGGCTCCAGTGGAACTCCAGGGCGGCCCCGTCGAAGGTCAGCACCGGGGGGCGCGGACGGTCGGTGGGCAGCTCCAGGGCCGGCACCTCGCGCAGCGCCTCCCGCCAGTACGCCCGCGAGGCGGCCAGCGCCGGGCCGGCCAACCGCTCGCGCTGCCAGTGCGCGTAGTCGCCGAACTGGACCGGGAGCGGGGCGAGTCGGTCCGGTGCGTCGTGGGCGTGCCGGGCGTAGAGCGCGTCCAGTTCGCGGTGCAGGATGTCCAGCGACCAGCCGTCGCTGACGATGTGGTGCATGACCAGGGCGAGCACGTGCTCGTCGGGCGCGGTGCGGACCAACAGGGCGCGCAGCAGCGGTCCGGCGGCGAGGTCGAACGGCCGCGCCACCAGGTCGGCGAGTTCGCGGGCGGCCCGGGCGGCCGGGTCCGGCTCGGCGCCCGCGTCGATGAACTCGGCCGTCACCGGGGCGGGTTCGGCGATCCTGAGCTCCGCGGTGCCCTCGGGCGTGCCCGGGAAGGTCATCCGCAGCGCCTCGTGCCGGGCGACCAGGTCGGTGAGGGCGGCGTCCAGCGCGGGGCGGTCCAGCGGCCCGCGCAGCCGGCGGGCCGGCGCGAGGGTGTACGCGGTGGAGCCGGGCGCGAACTGGTCCATGAACCAGAGCCGTTCCTGGCCGCTGGAGAGCGGTGGCAGGGTGCCGGGCGGCCGGACCGTCCCGGTCCGGGCGGGCGCGGCGGCGGGTCCGGGCGCGGCGGAGGCGTCAGCGGAGCCGTCGGCAGGGGTGCCGGCGGAGGCGTCCGGGGAGGCGGCGGCCGAGGCGGCCCGCAGGCGCTGGGCGAGCAGGGCGCGCTTGGTCGCGGACAGCCCGGCCGCCTCCGCCGGCACCCCTGCCGACGGCTCCGCTGACGCCTCCGCCGCGCCCGG